>JABJMC010000018.1 GCA_018659585.1 Candidatus Peregrinibacteria bacterium | reverse complement strand
TCCTCTTCCTCTTCCTCTTCCTCTTCCTCTTCCTCTTCCTCTTCCTCTTCCTCTTCCTCTTCCTCTTCCTCTTCCTCTTCCTCTTCCTCTTCCTCTTCCTCTTCCTCTTCCTCTTCCTCTTCCTCTTCCTCTTCCTCTTCCAACAAATCCGCCGTTGCTTCAATCCCTTCTTGCAAATCCCCGGTAAATAAATCCCCCAAACAATCAATCAAAGCCCTAACTCTAACCGCCTGCCTTCTTGCCCCAACATCTGCTAATTCATTATAAATTCCTTCGTATATCAATGGATAATCTTCTAATTTTTCAAAAAAACTATCTAATCCTACTAAATCAAAAGCAGTAATCATTTCACTATTTATTTCATCAACAAATAATTCTTGAGCCATTTCTAACCCACCTTCTTCCGCTGCAAATTCTTGCAGAGCTTCTTTTAACTCTGAATCCAAAGCAACATCCTGCGGAGACCAAGGGCCCGCTTCTGGAAAATGTTCTTGCATTAAAGCCGCTACTTCCTCATCGCTAGCCTCTAAATTTGCTAACCAAATATGAACAAATCCGCCCATAACACGCGGATCTAAAATTGTAGATTCCACTTCTAATTCCGCCGGAGATAAATCCACTCTCTTTTCTGGAAATACAAATGAACGATCCAATGCCTGACAAAATCTATCCTTAGAGACCAACATAAAATCTCGCAAAGCTCTAACTCTTTTCCCTTTATCTCTAAACTTTTGCGCCCCTTTGCGCCTTGATCGCCTTGAAGCAGGTTGCTTTATCATTGTCGTCACCTCGCGATTTAAAGTAACTCTCGACTCTTTTGAATCTATTGTAGAGGCTGCCAAAAATTCTCGCAGCCTACGTGCTACCTCTCCCTGATATTCATCACAAAGATCATGCTTACGTTGATCACGCGTCAATCCCCCTTTAGCTGAAAACACCTCTGTCACTAAAGGATCAAAAATCTTTATTAAATCCGCTCCTCGAGCAATTGAAGGCCGATCATCCACATCTGATAAAATAGGCCTATTCTTCCAATCCAAAAATCGCTGCACATTGAATTCTCGAAACACTTTTTCAAGTAATCCAATTTTAAATTGTTTTTGGTCCAGAAATTTATCCACGGCTAATCTTGGGGCAGGGTCCATATAAAATACAAATAAATACTTTTAAGAAAGTACTATAAAGATTTTAGTATTTTTGTCAAGTCAACCAACTCAACATAAGTATCTACATATTCTCGAGATCCACACTGTCCCTTAGAGTTTTTAATTTATCTTGCGAAGAACGCTCCTGATCCCACAACACAATCTCTTCCGCTGTCGCCACTGGAGGCATTCGATGTTGTTTATCAATAGTCTCCTCTGGGGGGTGAGCATCAAAATAATCTTCAGCGGCATACATCAACTCTTCAAAAGTCATTTTTGGATAATATTCATCAAATAGTGAAAATCTAAATTCTTCTCCAGCTTTCACATTATAAACATCCACTACCCTATTTTCATCACTATAAGTAATCATAAAGCGATCCCCATTCCATTCTCCATCCACATAAGACATTCTCCCGTCTGCTTTATCCTCCACATCGGCAACAGAATATCTAACGTCTTCTAAGCCAGCCCAACTAGCTAATTGACCCAATTTTGCGCGCATTTCTTCTGGAGAAAGGTCCAAAGGTTCTAAACCTGTTCCCTCCAGTTCATTGCTACCACTATAACCCTCCCCGGGGGCACTATTTTGATAAACTAACCGATGATTTTTAAACATGGATTTTTATTTTTAGTTTTCTCTTCTTACAATTATAACACAAAACATAGAAAAAATCAACCCTTCAACCCCTCCCAAACCCTCCTTGTCACCTCCCCCATTTTCCCATTACCAATTATTTTCCCATCAATTCGGCGCACTGGGACAATCCCGCGCGGCGCATTACAAATAAAAACCTCATCTGCGCGAAATAGTTCACGAACCTTAAAATCGCGCACTTTTAAACGCCACTTATGTTGGCGTGCCAACTCAATAATACGCGCCCGCGTTGTCCCCCCTAAAATTCCTGATTTTGGCGTATAAATAATCCCTTTTTTAACCATAAAAACATTAGAAATTGAGCCTTCTGTCACATATCCATTCCGATCCACTAAAATCGCCTCATAAGCACGTGATTTTTTAAGAACTTGCCGAGCTAACATCGCGGGCACCAAAAAAGTTGTTTTTGCTTCTGGCAAAGGTCTTTCAATTAAAAAAGTAATCACCGAAACACCACGTGCACGCTGCGCCCCAACAGAAGCAAGTGGCACGGCTGTAATTAAAATTGTAGGCTTTTCAGCTGGGGTCCCAAATCCATGAACTCCACCACTAACTGTAATCCGCACTCGTGCCTCACTCTTAAATTCATTTTTTTTAACAACTTGCTGGGCCCATTTACCAATTTTTTCAATTTCTTTTAAATTCATGCCAATTATCCGAGCTGATTGCCCCAATCTTTCCAGATGTGCCTCTAAATTCATCAATTTCCCATCTACAGTTCGCAAAGTTTCATAAATCCCCTCCCCATACAAAAAACCCGCATCGCCAACCGAAATCTTGGCTTCATTCTCCTTTAAATACCGACCATTTAAACAAACTATATTCATAACATCATCATATCATAGGGCATTCTTAAGAGCCGCTGCCTTTTGTAAAGTTTCTTGATATTCCTCTTTTGCCACCGAATCTGTCACAATCGCGCCCCCCGAATGATACGAATATTTTTGCGTTTCCCGATTAAAAGCAATCGTTCGAATCAAAATATTAAAATCAAACTGTCCATCCTCGTCAATGTAGCCCGCTGAGCCAGTATAAATCCCACGTAAACAAGGCTCTAAATTATCAATAATCTGCATAGTTCGATATTTCGGAGCCCCGGTAATTGAACCTCCTGGGAACAAGGCTTCCATCGCATCGACCCAATCCAAATCTTTTCGCAAAACTCCCCGCACATTAGACATAGTGTGATGAACATGTGAGTAAGATTCAACTGCACGATGTTCAGTAACCTCAACCGAGCCCGTCTCACAAACCCTTCCTAAATCATTGCGCGCTAAATCCACGATCATATTTAATTCCGCCTCATCTTTTTTGCTAGCTAAAAGTTGTTCTATATATTTGGCATCTTCCCCGGGTGTTGTTCCGCGCGGAACCGTTCCTTTAATTGGCCGCGTTTCCAGTAACATTCTTTCTTCTTTTTTGGGATTCAAAACACGCCTTCCCAGAACCAATCTCTCTGGAGAACAACTCACTACTGTAATTGGATCAAAATTAAAATAACAGGCGTGCGGCGAAGGATTCGCCTCATTTAAACGTCGAAAAACTTCCAAAGGATCCCCATCAAATTCCCCACTAAATCTTTGCGCAAAATTCACCTCATAAGTTTCACCAGCTCTAAGTAATTCGTGAATTTTTGCAATATTTTTTTCATATTCCGCCTGACTCAAATCTGCCTGCGGATCCCCAGCTTGAAAAAATTGACGCTGTAGTAATTGGTGGGGCGCCGGATTATCAATGTCAAATACATAAAGCTGTTCCGGCACTACAAAATGCAACAGTGGCGTTTTAAGCGGGTCATTCTTTTTTCCCACCACACCCTGCCAAGCCACCCCAAAATCATAACTTAAATACCCGGCTTTAAATCCCGGCGCCCCCCTCATATCTTGCAAAGCTTTTTGTGCCTCTTCCCAGGTCTCTGCCTTCCATTCATCGGCTATTCCAAACCCAACAAAAATCCTATCTTTTGCCCGGAGCCAAAACGAACCTGATTGATGTAATAAAGAGCTTTCCATAGCGCCAGAATCCTACTACCTCATCTTAAATTCGCCAAGCTAAAACGTGTCAACCTATCAACCAACTAATCAAACCCGAAGCTCCAGCCACTACCGGAATCGTTACCAAAAAAGCCACCAACAAACTCTTAATCGCGTGCTTTTTCATGCGCGGATGATCTTCACCAGAGTCCACTCCCAAAAACGACCCAACAAACACCCCAGTCGAAGACACTGGATATCCCATCAATGCGCAACCCAAAATCACCGACGCTGTCGCAAACTGAATAATCCCACCACGCAAAGCATTTAACTTAACCAATCGACTTCCCATAAAATCCACCAACTTTTTCCCAAAAGTCACAATCCCAAGTATCACAGCCCCCAAAACCCCTATCTCCAAAACCCCCAACAAATCAAAACTAAACTCTGCTTCTCCAAAACCAGACCAAAGCAAACCTGTAGTCGCAGCCACTGTACTCGCCCCTAATGCCAGCGCCATATATCCCGCCGAAAACAACAAAATCGCTTTAAAAACTTTTTCCCGTCGCCGCAAATCACCACTCACAATTTCCCCAACCGTTTCAATTGGATCGGTAAACAAATCATGCAACGTATCTTTAAAATAAAGATGCCTATGCCGCACAAAACCATGCACCACTTTAAACAAAATCCAGCCCACCAAAAACCCAATCACCGGCGAAAACAACCAAATCCCCGCCAAAACCATCACTTTTTCCCAAAAAATCAAATTAGCTCCAATTCGCAAACTTTCCACAATTCCCACCCCCAAAACCGCACTTACAACAGATTGGCTAATCGAAACTGGCCACCTTTTCCAAGTCGCAAAATGAACCCAACCAGCAGCCACAAACAAAGCAATCGTCGCCTGATTCATCCCAATCACTTCCTTCGGTACAATCCCCGAACTCACAGTTTTAATAACCTCCTCGGAAAAGAAAATCGCCCCAATCCCCAAACACACCACAAAAACCCAAATCGCTTTTTTATACGAAATCGTCCGCGACCCCACAGCCGTCGAAATAATATTCCCAGCATCATTAGCCCCCAGGCTCCACGCCAGGTATAAACCAGATAAAATTAAAAGAATTTCCGCAAACATATTCAAATTTTAAGCACGCTCTTCGTCATTGTAAACATGCTCATACTCAGTTTTGTGATATCCATAAAGTTCATCTTCCTTAAAAAATCTTACAACCTCTTTCTCTGCATTTTCTGGTGAATCCGAAGCGTGAATTACATTACAAGAAAGACTCATCGCAAAATCACCACGAATAGAACCAGCCTCTGCCTCACGCGCTTTGGTAATCCCCGTAATCAAACGCACGGCATTTACAACTTCCAAACCTTCAATACAAATCGCCACCACTGGAGAGCCCATCATAAATTTCTCTACTCCCGGATAAAAATCCTTATCCGCAATATGGGAATAATGTTCACGCAAAATCGCTTCATCAAGCGGCATCATTTTGAGCCCAATAAGCTTAAGGCCTTTCCTTTCAAACCGATGAAGAATTTGTCCAATCAGCCCACGTTGAATCGCGTCTGGTTTAATTAAAATAAGTGTACGTTCCATAAATAAAAGTTAGAAATTTTCGTGCATAAGATTAACGGGGCTCAGCAAAAGTTACAAGCCTTCTTCTTTATTATCTCGAGCCGCATCAAAAATAATCTCATCATCTTTCATGTTTTAAATTATAGTTGATCTTATTTAAAAAACAAGTTAAACTTAAGATGAACTTAAATTTAAAATTATGCACGCTATATCTGTTAAATATCTGCGCAATAAACTTCCTTTTATTCGCAGCGAACTCAAAAAAGGCACCACTTTTTTGATTATTTACAAAAGCCAACCCATCGCCAAACTCGAACCAGTCGAAAATTTTGAGGACTTTGAAGAAGCTACCGATGAAGAATGGGAACAAGCGACTGTTGATGATATGTGGAACGAATTAGATACACCCTCTAAAGAAGAAATTACTTACTACAAATCCATTATAGAATCTAACAAGAAAAAGAAATGACTTTTCAATTAGGAGAAATTTATTGGGTAAATTTTGAACCAAGCATTGGACGAGAATATAAAAAAGTTCGCCCCGCTTTAGTTTTGCAAGATGAAAAAATCTCAAAAAAATCCCCTTACGTCACTGTTGTTCCTATCTCAGGACAAATAGAAAAATGGAGACCTCCAGATGTATTCATCGCAAAAGACCACAAAAATAAACTTTTTGAAAACTCTATTGTAAAAATTCAACAAATCTCTTCTTTTGACAAAAGCCGCATTTTAGGAAAAATCGGCGAAGCAAATAGTCCAACACTCCGCCAAGTCCGCGGCTACTTACGAAGACATTTTAAACTTTAAGCAGCTTCGCAAACCTCTCCTTGTCATCCCACGGCCCAATTCCTGCCATATAAAGTTTGTCTTCTTGGAATATTTCTTTGGAAATCCGCGCTATATCATCAATAGTCACGCGTTCAACTAATTCTACGACACTTTCTGGAGTCCGCGCTTTCTTATACAGCACTTCATATTTAGCTAACAGGTGCGCATACTCCTCGGAATCCTCTAATTTTAGCACCATTTTCCCTTTTAAATAGTCTTTAGCTCGCTGCAATTCTGCCTCCGAAACACCATTATCCCGCACGTCTGCGTATTCCTTACAAATCGCTTCTACTGCAAAATCAACTCGATTCAAATCTACCCCGGCTCGCGTAGAAATCACACCAACATCCGTATAATCATCCGTACTTGATTGAATATAATACGCCAATCCTTGCGCCTCCCTCACATTCAAAAACATCCTCGAACTCATATTCCCACCCAAAATTATAGCCAACAATTTCATAGCCATGCTGTCATCATGCGATTCTGGATAACCCGGCACTCCTACCACCACGTGCCCTTGCTCAGTTTTTTTCTTCTGCAAAATCACCCGATCTTCCGAATCATTCGGAGTCACTGGCTGCCACGCAAAATCCGTTTCTCCGGCTTCCATCTTAAATTTCTCACCAACTGCGGCCACCAATTCATCGTGTGAAACATCCCCAGCCACCGAAACCACCAAATTATCCGGCCGATATAATTCATTCTTATATTTCACAAAATCATCATGTCCCAATTTATTAATCACTTCTTTTAAACCAATTTGATCCCAACCCATAGGCTGATCCCCAAACATCAACTTTTCAAAATCCCATCCAACCTGATACATCGGCGTATCCTGATACATATTATATTCCTCCAAGATCACGCCCCGCTCCTTATCAATTTCCTTCTGATCCAATTTCGCGGTAATCAACATATCCGCCAACACATCCATAGCCAAATCCTTGTGATTACTGGCCACTTTCACGTAATAACCCACATACTCTTTTCCCGTAAACGCATTAAACTCGCCACCAATTGAATCAATCGCCTCCGACACCGCCTTGGTATTTGGATATTTTTCACCACCTTTAAAAAACATGTGCTCCAAAAAGTGAGAAAGCCCCCGAATGTCTCGAGTTTCACATCGTGAACCCGCTTTTGCCAAAATTAATACTGTAACTGACTTGGTCCCCTCAATTTTTTGGGTTAAAACCCGAAGACCACTAGGAAGAATTGCTTTTTTCATAATTTTTTTATAAATAACTTGCCCCTAAAATATCACACCACCTCAAAGGTTCCCATGTAAGTTTCTACTTTTTCTGTCATTCTAAATCTTGCATGCTAAAATATTCATATGAAAAAATCACTCAATATAATTTATACCTTTCTTACATTGACCGGAGGAGCTCTTGTCGCACATTACCTTGGGCTGCACACAAATTTTATATTTTCAGCTGCAATCGCTGGTCTAATTTTTGCTTATCTTACTCCCAAATACGCCATCCCCGCCTACTGCGGGGCCTTTGTTGGAATGGCCTCTCTAGAAATTCTCCCAAACCTCCAATGGCTCATAGTCACATCTTTACTGGCGGCTTTAATTAAAGTTTTTCTCGGTCCAAAAATTCCAAAAGTTGGTGGCAAAGCTGGATTTATGGCTTTTCTCAGCATATTTATAATCTGTCTCCCTTCCCTTAAAGAAAAAGGAATTTTCAACCCTTCCATGCTTACAATTGAATTAATAATTGGAATAATAATCACGGCCATCATCGCCACTAAACTAACCTTTCTAATCAGAAGAAAAGTAAAAGACCACACCAAAGACAACCCAAAAATCAATGCTGTTGTCGGGTCCGCTATCATTGGCCTCCTAGCCGGCATCCCTTACATCTTCTTTCCTCAAATTAGTATGTTTTCCGCTGTTGCTTACGCCGCTTCTTTCGCTGGCATGAGCTCTTTCCACTCCTTTCCAAAAAAACACTCCATTTATCTGCTCGGCATAATCGTTGGCATAATATTCATCTGCGTAACACCATTTTTCCAAGGATTCGGCGGCAAATTAGGAACAACCGCTTTCATCTCAATGATGATTTATTTGAAGATTTTCCTAAAAAACTAATTCCGTTCTATTTAAATTCATCAGCCTCAAACAAAGAAAGGTTTTATTCTTCGTTGATTCGCCTAATATCCTTCATTCCTTGCTTCCCAATTTCTGCCACTCTTTGATCATATTCCGCTTGCTCAATTTGTTTTGTAGCAAGCAAATCATCTAATGCTTCTATTTCCCTAGTCATTCTTAGGCCTACTTGCCCTTTTCTCATTTTTTTAGATGTTTCATCTGTCATCCTTTCTCCTTCTGGCTCTCCTCCCTCTCTCTCTGATTCTATAGATCTTTGTAATTTTAATGCCTTTGGCCTAATTCTTTCCGCTTCAGCTGGATCTAAATCTATAACTCTTTTCTGCCCTCCTGCCACATCAATAATTTGATCTCCTCTCAAAATTGAATAATCACCAGCCTGTCGTTTAGCATGATATCGTCCCAAACCTCCCGTGCTTCCCTCTGGATAATCAATCCTTATATCTCCTTCTTGTGGTGGGGTTTCGATTCCTGGCCATTCCGCTCTCCGTATTTCTGCAATCCGTTCTCCTCCTATCACTTCTAATTTCTCCAACAATCTACTATATTCTGCCTGCTCAATTAGGCCGGCCTCAAGTAACTCACCCAGCCTACTATATTCTCTAGCCATTTCTGATCCAACTTCTGAGGTTTCATCTACCCCTCTCAATCTATCAGTCAATTCTTCAAATCTTCTTTCAGTTTCAGCTACAGCCCTTCTTGCGCCCTCCTCCGCGGGAGCTGAAGGTTCACCTTCTTTCCCCTCAGTCTTTTCCTTAATTCTCTTTAATTCTCTACCTAAACTCTCCAACTGCCCTTTAAGTAAGGATAAAACATTTCCATCAGTTACCGTTGAGATTCTTGGCACGCCTCCTATTCTTTCGTACACAGTATCTCCTTTTAAAATTATAAAATCACCGGCCTGTCTTTGAGCACGCCCTAAATTAGGAATCGTTACCTCTGCGCCGTATTCAAAATCTACCCTTACATCTCTAGGCCCTGCCGGCTCTGCCTCAACTTCCGCCACGGTTTCTTCAAGCAACTGATTTCTCCTTTCCGTTATTACTTCCCGTTCTAATCTTTTGTAATTATCTAACGCTTTCCCAAACTCTCTCTCAATCACTTTACGATCTCGTGGTGCACGACTTCCTAACCCATCTATGAATTCAACAAACCTTTCTGAACCAGTCCCTCCTTCCCACATTGCTCTAAACTTTGCATCTGGATAAGGATGAACTGGGCGAGTTGAAGACCCTTGGTGAGCGCTCTCAATAACAGCCAATTCTCCCAAACTACTAGCTTCTTCAACCCTTGCTCTTAATGCTTGTTCAGCAGATTCCATAACTGTAACCACTTCTGCCTGAAATTCACCTAAGGCTTCTAATTCTGCCCTATACTCTCTAACCAAAGTTTTATTATTTTCAACATAACGTTCTAGCCAAGCTTTATACCTAGAATTAGTAGTAGCATCCGCACTTTCAAACCCATTAGTCTCAAATATTTCTCTCATCTTAGCCGCCTCAAAGCCATGGATTTTA
The DNA here is from genome assembly GCA_018659585.1 of Candidatus Peregrinibacteria bacterium. Taxonomy (GTDB): domain Bacteria; phylum Patescibacteriota; class Gracilibacteria; order UBA1369; family UBA12473; genus JABJMC01. The sequence continues at coordinate 19,858 of JABJMC010000018.1, read as the reverse complement.
CTACCATCAACCTCTCCTTCCCCACGCAAAGCTTGTTCCGCCAATTCTACCTCAGCCACAATATCCCCAAGAAGATTTTCTAATCCTTCTTTACTTCTAGAATTCCTAACCCACTGTTCAGCTACATCCTCTGGCATTCGAAGGCAATCCAAGTCTTCTTGAAACTGGACTTCTTCCACTGCCGACCTTTCTTGTTCTACTCTTTCGCGATCCACTCTCTCCCGCTCCACTCTCTCCTCCCTCATCCGCTCACGATCTGCTCTTCGTCCTTCAAGAACTTCCGCGTCTAACCCGGCTTCCTCAAAAGATTGATCCATTCTCTCTCTTGCCATTCGTACATCTATAGTGTCTACAAACCTGGCGTCAGTAGTAAAATAAAGAGCTCTTCCTCCTCCAGGAGACTCAATTTTTATTCCCTCCCAACTATCAGCCGCTTCAAAACCTTTGGAATATGCCTCAACCGCACTTTTCGGATACCCTAACACAAATCCTATTACTCCTCGCTCTACTCCAGTCCCACTTGGGCTTCCGGTTTCCACCCACGCATCAACATCCATTCCTTCTTTCCATCCCAATAATTCCGCTAATTTTGGCTCCGCTAAAATTCTACCTTCAACCGCAGCCCTACTATATAAAAGCTTGTTATTATGCAACCTAGCCTCCACCCCCTGTTCACGCAAACGGCTCACCATTCTTTCTCCTCCCGCCGTATCTAAAGAAAAATCAAATAAATAACCTGGCCTTTCCCCTAATCCAAATCCATATAAACCGGCTTCCATGTCACGCATTCCTGGTCCCGACATATCTCGATCAGACGGCAAAACTTCCCAAGCTTCATCCACTAACTCCATTGCTCTCCTGCCACGCTCTGGAACCGCATCCAACCACCTCCCTTCTACCCGCGCCTCAAACCTTTCTAAGTCCAAGTCTGCATTGCGTTCACTTTTAGCCTCCCCCTGAATTTCCTTATAAAATTCAAGCAAAGATTTTTTATTCGCCATATAAGATTCTAAAAACACTCTATATTTCAAACTAGAAGCAGGACTTTCACTGGCAAAATTATATTTCACAAATAAGTCTTTAAATCCTTCCACTCGTCCTCCCGCAAAAACCTCTCCCTCCAAATTATCAAATTCAAATCTAACCTCTCCGCTCAAAACTCGCTCTATAATTCTCACTTCTAGATTTAATCTTTCCAAAGTCATTTCCAAAGAAGGCTGCAATCTCCCCTCTCTCGCCGATTCTAAAACTGACGCCCTCTGCCCTTCCAACTCTGTTTTAGTTAAACGTAATTCGTCCAATTCTGCTTGAAATTCCAAATCTAATCTTTCTGCCCTAGCCGCTGGAGCTTCTCTTCCTATCTCATAACTACGCCTTCTTAAGGCTTCATACCTAGCTTTTTTATTCGCCGCATAAACCTCTAAATAAGAAATAAATATTTCATTAGATCCTAACTCTACTTCTTCAAACCCCGCTTCCCTGAACGATTTTCTCAAGGCTTCAACTCCTGATCCTTCTGGGTTTCCGCTTACTAAATTGCGCACAACTTGCTCGGCTGCAAAAGCTTCTACCTCTAACTCCGCCATGCGTCCTTCTATGCCTGCATCAAACTCTCCGTCATCGAGTCTCCGCTCATATCCTTCTAATTGCTCTTCGGTCATTCTCATGTCTCTTATTTGTTCTCGGTAACCTCTCCCTCCTGTCTTTCTTTCTTCTACCTCCCTTTTTTCTACCTCCCTTTCTTCTATCTTTTCTCTTATTCTTCGCGTCCTTTGATAGCATTGACCTAAGGGCTCCGCAAACCTTCTCGGCAAAGGAATTTGTTCGTAACTCTTTAAAACCTCCTCCAAAACTTTAATTTGCGCGGATTCCAAAGCCTCTAAATCCGCCCTTGTTAATTCATCCAAGGGTTTCTTAAACATTTTATCCGCTTCTATTAACAATTTACCCAATTTAATTGCACAAACATCTCCCATTAATCTTTCACAACGAGTCCAAACTTTATCTAATTCCCTAGAACGAGCATGTATTCTCCCTTCAGTGGCCTCAGATAAAAACCTGGCATCTTTAGTTTTTACTCCTGTTAAATTAAGGCCTTCTTCAAGACTATTATAGCGATCTACTAATTCTGCAATTTCTTCTACTGACAATTCTCCTTCTCGCCTTTTACTCGTTAACTCAGCTTCAAATTCTAAAAATTCTTGCTGCTTTTGCCTAAGCGCCTCAATTTGCTCTAAACCTCTTTGTTCAACTTCTGCTCTTTGTCTTTCTGTCCGATCTCTCTCCGCCTGATCTCTTTCTCTTATCAACTCGTCTCTCCTTTGTCTAACCGCCTCTCTATACAAATCATTATATTTTTGAGCAGTCTCAAGATAAACCCTCTTAGCTATCGGATCCACAGGCTTAAAGGGTTCATATAACCCTATTGATTTCGTGATTTTATGAAATTTTGAACCCAAGATCCAGCCTTGAGCAACCATCAAGCGTTCACTTCCTGCCAAACTTGCTTCAACCTCCGCTGACCTTTCTAAAAGCCGAGGAATTACTTCATCTAAATGACTCTCATCTAAGCCTCTAACGAATGATTCTATATCCGCCTCGGGATTTCCCAATTCCGCCTCCATTTCTTGTCGTATTTCTTCGGCACGAACGGCTTCTTGTGCTTTTCGTTCTTGTTCTATTCTTCTGTCTCTTTTTGGTGCTTTCATTTGATCAATGGGCCCAATTATTTCTCCATTTTCACTCCTAAAAGTAATCCTTCCTTCCGCATCAACAGTCCCTATCCACTTAACCTCTTGAAACAAAGTCCTATTCCTCCCCTCTATTTCAGTACTAACCCACACATTTCCTTCTGCATCAATTTCATTAACATTCCAAGTTATTTCTCTTCCCCCTTCTAAAGTTAAAACTACTTCACCTTCCGTTACAGCATTCCATTCTCGTCCCAAATCTGCCAAATCAGTCCGAAAACTAGCTGACCTTTCCGCCATTAATACCGCGTAATCAACTTCTGCACTAAACTTATAAAAAGCTTCTACAAATTCATTGTAAGACCTAACTGCCTCATTATAAGCATCTATTTGCTTAGAAGTTACAGCCTCCCCCTCCAATACTGTTAATCTTTCCGCCATTTCATCTCCCCTCTTTATCCAGCGCTCCCTTATACTTACATGATAAGCTAATTTTATAACGATCTTATCAATACCGCTCAATACTAATTTTTTTAAGGTTCTCACATCTTTTTCACAAGTTTTAGTGAACGCATTTGTTTTTTCTTTATATTTTCTGTTTTCCAATGCTCTTTCTTTCCTTCCTTTTCCTCTCTCCATCACCCGGCGTCCTGCATTGCCAGTCCTCCCTGTACTCGCTTTCGAAAAAGAATTAGCACCCATGTGCCCTCCCGTAAAAGCCACTGTAATTACAGTATTATGCAAAACCATATCCGCTATGTCAGCGTCACTCATATATTCAGCCTCCATAACTGCGGTTTCAAAATATCCAGTCCCGGTTAAAGAGGCTACCTGAGTAGTCATACTACCCGCGCCATGAGCAGCTCGTACCGGAATAGCCATCATTCCACCTCGTTGCGCTGTGCGCGCTCCTAGTCTTCCCAAAGTTCCACCATATGCTCCTCCTGCTAATTTCAAAACCGCCAAGGTTATAAAGCTTCTATTCCAAGCTTCTTTATATTCTTGCTTCCCACTAAACATTTCCCAATGCCCAGACGTCATCCCTGCTAATCCCCCGTGTACCGTCACAAAAGCTGTGTTTTCAGCCAAAAATCCTACTCCCCCAGCTGCTGCAATCATTGAATAATAACCCGTGCCACTCATCGAAGCACGCATGGTTTTCTTTAATAATTTCAACCCTCCTCTCTTCATTATTAATTCCACCGCATCATCTGCTTTCTTTTTAGCAATTTTTTGTGGGAAATTCCTCAACATCTTTTTAGCTAAAAATTTCTTAGCTTGTCTCTTAACCATCTTCTTACCAACAAATTTAGCCCCTCTTGAAGCCACTCCAAAACTAATTGCCATCATAAAAATTTCGACCGGCAAATCCTGAATTAAAGAGTCTAATCCTTCATCAGTCATTCTCCATATCTCATATTTTTCCCTATCAAATTCCATCATGTCATTGTATTCTGCTTCCCAAATTCGAGCATTATAGCCACCTCGCGCTAATCCGGTTTGGAAATAATCACACATCCCTTTTTTAAATTCTTCCTCATACAAACGATCAATCAATTCATCTCTAATTTCAGTACGCCATTCCTGACGCGCTTCTTCAACAACTCCTCCTTCCAACTCTGCCCTCACAGCCTGTTCATCAAATTTCTCCCCTGGATTTTCCAACTCAAACTGTTCCTCTGCTTCTACTAGCCAATCCTTAACAGCCTGTTTTTCTCTCTTACGCAATTTACGATCTAATGTTTTTTGTAATTTTTCATCATTATCAAAAGTCTCTTCATATCCCTCACGAGTTAATTCCGGCCTCTCCTTTTTTGCTGTTTCATATGAATCTGCAAAATAACGATCAAACAAAAGCTCTGCTAATTCATAAAAACCATTTGCCCGATACAGCCTAGCCTGCTCTAAAATTTTACCTCTATCGCATTGATCCATAGAGTTCCCGCAAGCCTCATACAAAGCAAACACATCAAACACCCCATCATTCATTTCTTTTAACTTCGCATACTGATCTTTTAGCCTTTCATAATCCTCTAGATCTTGTGGTGTCCTAAACATATGCGCATAAGCATTAGTGTCACATCCCAACACTCTCTTCGCTCGTTCAATAGTCAACACCTCTCCTCTTTCCACCAACCCCTGACAAAGCCACACACACTCCATCATCGCCTCTATTTCCGACTGCGCCTGAATTACCGGCATATTCAATTTTCGCTTATTCGTTACTGATCCTTGAACCGAGACTGTTTCATACATCTTGCTTAAATACCCTTGCATCTCTGCCAATTCTTCCATAGCAATCATCTTGAGCCATTCTTCTGCCATATCAATTCGCTCAAGTTCTTGAGCCACCATAACTTCTGGTGTTTCTTGAATATTTTCAATGTAAGCCAAGAACGACGCCTTCGCGCCCATCATGTCTCCCTGTCCCAACAACTGCCGTCCTTCGTAAAATGGTTTCTGAAATTCCAAAGCTCCTTCCGTATCTAAGCCCATCAAAACATCGTAGTAATACATTTCGCGAAAAGCCTCGACATCCACATTCATTATTTCCTGTTCTTCTGGTGAAAGCTCATCATAAGCTTCCTTCGTTACCAATCCCAAAGTCTCCGGATCCAATTCATAATACTCCGGATACTGCTGCACTAATTCTTGCAAATCATAAGAAGCCCGCGCTTCTTCTACAATCAACATTTTTTCCGTTAATGCATCTTTGCGCATTAACACTAAATTATAAGCCTCATCCGTCATAATGTCTTCGTGCTCTTCCACAAACTCATTCAACTGCTGAATCCCCGCCAAATACATATCTCGCGCTCGATCACAGCCCGCGTTAAAAGCTTCTTTTTCCTCCACTAAAGTCAATTCTTGATCTAACCCACTCACTGCTTCCTCTAGCAAAGCATCCCCATCCTCTATGATTGTATTCATCACCGCTAAATATTCATAAAAATCTTGTTTAAAAGGAGAATGTCCTTCACAAATTGATACTAAATCCGCAATTCTAGACACATAAGGCGCTGGATCTTCACCATCTTCCACTGCCCCCCGAATCGCGTAAAGCAAAGCATAAACTCTTAATAAAGAATCCTGCACAAATAAATCTTGCATAGATTCTTCCACCCCCTCCACTAACATCCCTTGAATCACATTCACTCCACCATTAAGCACTCCCTGACTTCCACTCAATTCTTCTACAGCCGCTAACTGCGTCTGCAAAGTAACAACATCATCAGAAATCGTTTCAAAATCTAATTCCACTGCATCCAAATCCATTACTTCAGCCTCTCCAGTCGCCATCCGATCCAAATCTCCAATGCTTAATTCTGGCAAAGGTTCGAAAACTGGAAATTCATAAACTGGCTCTATTTCTCCAGGCGGCTTATTTTCACCAGCAACGTAAATAACTAAATCACCCGCATCATTAAGTCGAGGACGAATAATAGGAGCAGGAAGCGGAGGCTTCGGCCTTGGGGGCTTTGGACTAGGTCCAACTATCGGCTCTGCTAAAATTGGCTCTTCACTCAAGGCCGCAATATTTGTTTCTATAGCATCTTTTGCTCTCTTAAAATTAACCATGGCCACAGCCAAAGTCTCTGGATTAATAAGCTGAATTGCTTGCAGCAAAGCTTGTAAATATCCATTTCTTACTACCTCATTTTCAACATCATTAATCGCATCCTGAACACTTTCTATTGCCTCCGAAAACTGAGTAAATAACTGGGCTCGCTCTCGAAGCAATGCTCTTTCCGCAGCATCTTCGGGTAACTGAGCTGCTTGCTGCATTATTTCCTGCCCCAAAGATTGTTGTTTTTTGTCTATTTTTTGATTTAAATCTTCCCCCATTAAAGTTTAGGTTAAATCTTGAAAAGCTCCCTCGAGCTTAGTTAATTCTTGTGATTGAAGATCTTTCTCCAAATCACGTTTAATTTTTTTCTTTAAAAAAGAGGCCTCACGCACTACCTTTTTAAGCTTCTCAGTAGGCATGCCATACAAAGCTCTCTTCAAAAACCCAACCTCGTCCCCCAATAATTCCTCTATCACATAATCCATTCCTTCATTAGAAAGTTGGTTCGAATTTTTAAGCCACCGTGCCTTGTCTTTTTTAGATAAAAACAAGGAGTTACGAACCATTTTTTGAAAACGAATTAATTTATTTTTGTTTTGGGGCATCTGGGAGGGATGATTTTTGATTTCCTATCTCATAATTATAACATTTTTTAGCAGATTGCACAACCCTACAAAAACATCTAGCCTCTTTTTGGGGTTTGCTTTACCATAAAATCCCATGAAAACCTCCAAGAACCTCTTTAAATATCGTCGCCATTTCCGCGAATTACCCATGAATCGCATCACGATTTTAGTTGCTTTTGGATTTGTGACAATTTTTGCAATTCTTTTGCAGCTTTTCTTTTTACAGGTTATAAAGTCTGGTTATTACCAACAAATCGCCTTTGAAAAAAACCAAGGCTACACCGAAATCCCCGCCCGTCGCGGCGAGATCCTAATTCAGGACCGCAACTCCGATGAGCCTTATTCCCTCGCCACCAATACTACTTTTAAACTAGTTTACGCTGACCCCACTTTGATCGAAGATCCTACCTACATCGGCGAAACATTGGCCCCACTCCTCTTTGATCTAGAAGAAGAGCAAGAACGCGACCAAGCGCGCTACGAAAATCTACTCAAAGAATACCAAAAAACTTTTGAAAATTTAGGAGAAATGGAAGACGCGGACGAAGAGGAGGAAGAGGCCACAGAAGAAGAAACCACAGAAAATGAAGCCGAACTTAATTTAGAAGAACTTCTCTCCTACACTGACTTAAAGCTTCACACTGACGAAGAGCTTTTTATTCTTTTTAAACAAGAACTAATCAACACTTTAAGTGAAAAAACTCGTTCCGTAATCCTTCTCACCGAAAAACTAGATCCCATCACGATCGAATCACTAGAAAACCTTCATTTAACAGGAATTGAAGTCACTGAAAACGGAACCTTATATGCTTACCCCTCACAAATTTCTAACAAAGAATCTACAGCCAAAAAATTAGCCGAAGTTTTGGAAGTAGATAAAGACAATCTAGAAAGCGTCCTACTTGGTCGCAACCGTTATGTGATCCTTAAACGCAAACTTCCGCACGACATTTCTCAACAAATCGAAACTCTTCAATCCGAACAAGAAAAAGAATTCTTTGGAATCAGAATGCAAGAAGAATACTATCGCTATTACCCCGAAGGTGAATTAGGTGCCCAACTTTTAGGATACGTAAATGCGGCTGGCAATGGCCAATACGGAATAGAAAGCACTTTTGAATCCGAACTAGAAGGAGAAACTGGTTATTTCACTTCCCAAATCGATGCCAGTGGCAAACAAATCACCGTTGGAGATAGTGAAATTCAAGAAGCTGTTGACGGCTCCAATGTCATGCTTACTATTGACCGCACTATTCAATCCGAAGCCGAAAAAGTCCTCGCCAAAGGAGTCGAAGATTTCCAAGCTGACAGTGGCCTAATTATTGTTCAAGAACCAAGTACTGGCCGCATTTTAGCTATGGCCCACTACCCAACTTTTGATCCTAATGATTACAGCGAAGCCTACGCCCTCGAGGAAATTGATGTTTCCGACGAAGAGGAGGAGTTTCTATATCGCGTTGGCGAAGGCGAAAACGAACGAATCTACCTCTACATTCGCACTGATCCTGATCAACGAATCGAACTTTTTTATGACGAAGAAAAAGATGAATACTACAAGTACAAAAATCTAGTTGGCCCCGAAGTCTACCAATTAAAAGCCGTTACTCTTCCGTACGAGCCTGGGTCTGTTTTTAAGCCAGTTGCCATGGCCGCAGCCATCGACGCTGGCGAGGTAACTCCTTTCTCTACTTTTTATTCGAATGGCCCGGTTCAAGTTGATGAATATGAAATTCACACTTTTAATGATATTTATTACGGAACTTCAACCATGACCGAAGTTCTTATTCACTCCGACAATACTGGGATGGTTTATATTGCTCAAAAACTAGGATCCGCCCTATTTTACGATTATTTACAAGCTTTTGGTTTCACCGAAAAAACGCACATTGAATTCGAAAACGAACATTCTGGAGTTTTGGAATATTATGATTATTGGGCTGATTCTGAATTAGTCACCAAAGCTTTTGGGCAAGGTATTTCCGTCACTCCAATTCAATTAATTACTTCTATTTCTGCATTGGCTAATGGTGGGCTTTTGATGCAACCCTACATAATCGACTACATCGAAGAAGCTGATGGTCGCCGCAATAATTTTGACCCCGAAATTGTCCGTCGTGTCATTACCGAAGAAACTGCCAACGAAGTAACCGCCATGATGACCGCCGTTGTAGAACAAGGAGCTCCTTTGGCCGCCCTAGACAATCATTATGTTGCGGGCAAAACAGGTACCGCCCAAACCTATAAATGGGGCAAAGCATTATCTGGACGGGGAACCACCATTACTTCGTTTGTAGGATTTGCGCCAATTGATGATCCACAGTTCACCGTACTGGTCAAAATGGATCGTCCAAAAACAGTGGAGTGGGGAGCGGCGACAGCCGGACCCGTGTTTAACGAGCTGGCGGAGTTTCTCGTTAGCTATTATAATGTTCCACCAGACAAGACATCTTAAGAATGCCTTTATGAAATTCATTCATTTTAAATCCGTCACCCTGGGTGTCGTCTTTTTTTGTACTTTATTCCCCTCCCTCGCCCTAGCTGAATATGTAGATTATTTCCACAGTAATATTGAGATTTTTGAAAACAGCACTATCCACGTTACCGAAACAATTGTTTATGATTTCGAAACCGAAGAACATCGCGGTATCTTCCGAGACATTCTCGAAACCTTTGATGACAACACCAAAATCATCTCCGTAACAGATGAAAATGGTGAACCCTACCCCTATGAAGCAACTGACGGCGATAAATACACATCCCTTCGCATCGGCGACCCAAATATTTACATAACCGGGGAGCACACTTACGTCATCACTTACGAAATCGAACAAGAAATTAGCTTTTTCGAAGAACACGATGAACTTTACTGGAACGTAAATGGGACGGCTTGGGAAGTGCCCTTTAACGAAGTTTCTGCCACCATCACCTACCCCCAAAAACTTACTTCCGAAGACATTATGACCACTTGTTACACTGGATTTTATGGCCTTTCCGAAAGTGACTGTTCTTACTCTCTCGGATCCCAAGCAGACCAAACCCAAATTCATTTTGAAGCCACCCGCGCCCTAGAAACCGATGGCTTTAACAGCGAAAATTTAACCATAGTAGCTGGCTTCCCAAAAGGAATTTTAAAAGAACCTCTTTTCTGGAACAAAAGATGGCCTGGCTGGCATGTCCCAACCTGGCAGGACCGCTTAGCTGATGAATGGTATATCCTTATTGGAGCTCTTATTTTTGCTGCTTTTTCTTACAAAATCTGGCGCCAAAACGGTGATGATCCCGTCCCCAAAACTCCAGTAGTCGCGCAATACAAATCTCCCGAAAACTTCACGGCAGCTGAAATGATTGTTCTTACCAAAGGATCCTTGGACGCCCGCGCTCTAACTGCCACTTTATTTGAATTAGGAACCAAAGGATTACTTTCTATCAAAGAAGAAGATAAAAAGCTTCGCTTAATTAAAAAATCCGATCCCAAAAAAGGCCAACTCGATTCTTTCCAGCAATATGTTTTTGATAAACTTTTTAAAACCCGCGACACGCGAACCCTAGACGAACTTAAACATAAATTTTCTGACTACACTTCTCACCAAAATAAAATTCTTAAAAAACTCAAAAAAGACGGTTACTACGACACTTTGCCTTTTAATGGCTATACCGTTCTTTTAGCTTTTATTTTTATGGGCTTAGCCGGAGCAAGTGTGCCGCTTTATTTAGCTTTTGATTACGCTGGATATGCTACCGCTATCAGTGCTGCTATAACCTTATTATTCGCTTTTTTCATGACCAAAAAAAGTCAAAAAGGAGTTGAGCTTGTCCAAGCCATCAAAGGCTTTAAACTCTTTTTGGAAGTCACAGAAAAAGATCGCCTTAAATTCCACAATCCGCCAGCCCAAACTCTTGAACTTTTCCAGACCATGCTTCCTTTTGCCATTGCTTTAAACGTAGAAAAAGATTGGCTAGGCTCCTTCCAAGGACTTCTTACCGAAGAATTAGAAAGCAATTCCGATTACTGGCTGAACTTCACAAATATCAGCGCTAACGCTCTTACCAATTCTATTGCTGGCTCCGTAAACTCCATGGATCGCATGACTAAATTAGCCATGGCTTCCAAGCCAAGCTCTTCTGGCTCTGGCCACTCCAGTAGTGGCTTTTCTAGTGGGAGTTCTGGTGGAGGAGGCTTTTCCGGAGGTGGCGGAGGTGGTGGTGGCGGCGGCAGTTGGTAGTTATGCTAAAATACATATTGTCCATTTAATTTAACCTCTCAAAAATTGAAAAATCCTAAAAAATGGTGGCTCATTGGCAGCGTTCTTGTAAGCACTCTTATATTCACTGTCCCCGGAAAAATAACTGAAGAAATTGGCATCAGTTTACCGGCAAATAATACCTGTCAAACTTTCACCGCCACTCCAGACCCGGCTGACTTTGCTTTACTAATCACCGGGGACACCCTGGAAGCTTTCACTCAATATTCCAGCGGTGTAGAATCCGAAGCAAACTACATGAACAACTCCGCTCACGCATCTTTTTAAAAACATATCACTATGCCCCCTCCCAAAAAAACATCTCCAAAAAAACCAAATTCAAAAAAAATCGACACCCATGTGGTTCTCGAAGATATCCCTAAATACTTTATTTTAGCCGGATTAATTACTCTTTTAATTACCATTATTTGGATAATGAGTCCTTTCCTACCTTCGATTGTAATTGGGGCGGTTATTGCGACTGGTTTTTACCCTATTCACAAACGAATTCTTAAACGTGTAAAAAAACGAACAGTCGCCAGTTTTATTAGTTTTGTTATTTTGCTTACCATTGTTTTAATCCCCATCACTTGGTTTGTAAGTTACATCACCGAACAAGCCATTGATATTTACTCTTATGTTGAAATTCAAGTCGGTGATGTTTTTGAGGATGTCCAAGTTATCCCCGAAAGAATTGAAAATAGCTTTATTGGCAAATACATTGAACAAGCCTCGGAATTTGCTCCCATAAAAACTGAAGACGTAATTGGCTTTGCTACCTCAGCCATCCAAAACGTGAGTCAATTTTTAGTAAACCAAACCACGTCCGTTGCTAAGTCGCTCTCCATTTTAGTCTTTCACTTATTTGTTCTTTTACTCTGTACTTTTTTCTTTTTACGAGACGGCGATCGCGTTATTCACGAATTCAAAGAACTAATTCCTGTTGCCCATAAATACCGCGTTATTTTATTTGAAAAACTCCAAGCCATGAGTCGCGGAATCCTTTATGGAATCTTTGGAGCGGCGATGGCTCAAGGACTTTTAGGAGGTATTGGGTTTGCTTTAGCTGGCATTGAAAACGCTGCTTTTTGGGGAACGATTATGGGATTTTTCTCTATTGTGCCGTATGTCGGAGCCACTTTAATTTGGATCCCAGCCGCCATTATTCTATTTATTACTGGCCATTGGATTGCCGGATTATTCCTAATTTTATGGGGAATGTTTGTAGTAGGAACAATCGATAATTTCATTAAACCAATTGTCATTGGTGAAAGCGCCCGTATTCATCCCCTTATGTCCTTCCTTACAATTTTAGGAGGAGTTTTCACAATGGGCTTACCCGGTTTAATTATCGCACCTTATTTACTTTCTCTTGCTCTAACATTCTTGTACATCTACAAGCTTGAATACAAACAAATTTTAGAGGAATAATTATTCTTTATTAGCTTCCATCGGAGTTCCTTCGATTGCCCGATCTACGGCGTCAAAAGCTTCCTGTGCTTTTCGAACTTCTTCCTCTACAACTCCTTGGGTGTCCTTGGCTTCAGCTGCCGCTTCTTCAGCTTCTAATTTAAGTCGCAATTCTAATGCTTGAAAATTTATAATACGATCCCCTAAAACGTCTAAGGCTGTTCTCGGCAGTAACTCTTCTAACCTACTCTGAAACCTATCGACTTGAACTTGAATCACTCCATTTTTACATTGTTCCGTTCCATCCGTCCAAATTCTAAATTCATCTTGCACATTACTTGGAGCTACCACTACCGCTTCGAAATAAGGAATAACTGGAGCGGTATTGCCTGCCAAACATCTTTCGCCTGGAGCATCAATCCCAAAAGCCCCTCCTCCTTCTTGTGGCTCCATTGGTCGCAACCAATTCATTTGTACATCCAATCGATGTCCTCGAGGCGGCTCCTGCCCCTCAGGACACATTTTAACAATATCCGATCCATCCCGAGCCTCTAAACCATCTCGCATTTCACGAGACGCTGGAGCTACTAATGATGATGAAAATTCCTGCGCTCTTCTAATTGCCTCCCAGCCTTGTGCAATTCCTTCCTCATCACCATAAAATTCAATTTCTGGTCTTAAAAAAGCTAAGCCCGGATCATGCTCTGTTACTTGTACACAATTTCCAACCTGATCATGCGCCGCCAAAACCTGTGATTGTGATTGCGCATCAGCGTCACTAGTCATTGTTAAGCCCCCTATTACTAATCCTCCCATTGCGGTTAAGGCTCTTCCAGTATTCATAAGATAAGGTTTTAGAGAAATACAGCTTTCCCCAAAGCCCTAACTTATTTGACTATAACAAATTTAGACATGATGTCAAATTCAATCTTGTCCAAACCCTCACTACTAATAAGTGAAATTTTAATGATTGCCGAAGCGCTTCGGCATAGTTAAAATGTCCCTATGGCCAAGCGAAAAAAACAACGCCCCCAAAAGAACAACAAATACGACAACCTGAGCAAACCTCAGGCAGAATTTGATTTTCACGGCCATGGTCCGCTTCGCAAATTTGAAATCCAAAAACTAGCTGATGAATTTCTTGAAAAATGTAAAAACCGCCAGCTCACCAAAATTTTATTTATTACTGGAAAAGGACTCCATTCTGCCAAAGGAATGCCTGTAATTAAGCCTTTTCTTAAAAAATATTTACAAGACCATCCGCACGTTGCCCGCGTTTACGAGGGCCGCCGCGACCGCGGCGGTTCAGGAACATTAGAGGTTATTCTAAATTTTTAGAAACCAACCTTGTCCAAACCCTTACTACAAAAAACGTGAGTAAATTTTGTTAAGGTTTTTTGGAACAAAAAACCGTCAAGCTTCACAACGAGCCGCAAACACCCACGGGTCTTGTGGGTCCCGGGGTGGCTTGCGGCGGAGTTTTAGCGAAACAAAATTTGCGAACAACAATATAGGGAAAAGAGAGCCCACGAGAGAAAAACCGCTAGGTTTGTCTTTCGTGCTCTTTGGCAGGGGCGGCAGGAATCGAACCCGCACTAAAGGTTTTGGAGACCTCTGTGATACCATTTCACCACGCCCCTGTAATATGCCAATTTTATAGCACGAATTTACTCTTCTTCCAACAAAATCACACCACCAAGCTTAACTTCGTACTTAGTCGCATCTGCTGAAAATCCAAAGCTTTTTAAAGGTGCAATAAACTCTTTTAAATCAATTGTATTTCCCTCCGCTAACTCACCTTCTGTCACAACTTCTACATCAATCCCCTCTGCCGCTAAAGCTTCTACTAAATCTTCATCTACTTCGTCTTCAACTTCAATTACCACGGTATCTGATTCCAAAACCTCAGCATCAGATCGTAAAGCATCCCGGAAAGCCTCGAAAGCGTCCATAAACTCCATAATTTCTGCAAAATCTATAAACATCATCCCCTCTTTAAACCCTTTCAAATAATCCTGAACTTCTTCGTAAGTTTGAACATCTTCTAGCATTGCTTTTGGATCATCCAACCAACCATCATAATTAGAAATAACTAATCGATGATCTTTGGTAATTCCGTAAATTAAATTCACGGTTTGTCCTTGAATTTCAACCGGTAATTCAAAAGTTCCAGATGTATCGTAAACCGACATCAAAGCATCTAAATCCAACTCTATTTTATCAAATTCTAAACCATCAATTTCTATTTCTTCTTTTGAAAGCGCTTCGGCAATCGGCCCTCCTTGCAATGAAAAAACACCTAACAATCCCGTAATTTGAGCATCAATATTAGTCATTAATTCCTGGGCCAATTCAATCCCATCTGAAATATCAATCATGATTGTTAAACCAGGAAGGGCGCTATTATTCGCATGCAAAGCAATCGCATAACCTTCAGACAAAATTTCCGCTAAATCTGTAGTTGGATCCAATCCTAATAAAGCTAAATAAGAACCCAACATTCCGGCACTCCCTTCTCCTAATTGCCGATCCAAAACCGCTGCCAAATCATAAGACTCAATATACGCTCCCAAATTCAAACCAGGCATATCTTTCATTAAATAACTTTTTTTAGCCTGTAATTCATCCAACGAAACATCTGCTTCATCAATTTTTGCTCTATCACCCAAAGCAATTCCTCGAATTTGCAATCCTTCTGGCATTCCAACAAAAGCCATTCCTTGCCCCGCTAAATAAGGAGTTACTCCCTCAGCCAAAGACATCCCTGCTAAATCCCCTCTTCTTTCTGCTAAATATTCTCCATCCATAAACATAAATCCTACATGCTCAACTGGCAATTCTTCAATCACTGCCTGATAAACATCCTTGGACCACAGCGAATAATCACCCTGACTCTTGGCCAAATCCAACATTTCCGCCACTTCATCACTATCGTTAGCAATCAACATCAAATCCTCATATAATCCAAAATAAAACACATCCTTCCCCTCTTCTTCTGCGTAAACATTAAAATAAAGATCATAATCTTTCACCACTTTGCGCACAAAACGTCCCTCTCCAATTAATTCATCAAATAAATCTTCGGCCTTTTCCGGATTATCCAAAGTTAAACCCGCGTGCATTACTGGCGCATCATCACCATCACTCAAAGCAAACATAAATCGCAATCCCTCTTCTCCTAAAATCGGCTGAATATCCTCTATATAAGACAAATCAACGGTTGCCAAATTTTCATCAATTCCACTCAAAATACTAGTTCGAAAATCATCTGCGTCATCACTAAAACGCGCTATTAAATTCTGAAAAGAAGTTCTTTGCGCTTCGTTTAAAGTTGAAATACTAAAAGAAAACCACGTGTCATGAGGTAAGGTTTCTTCTATTAAATAACCCAGCTGTGATTGATGGGTTTCGTAAAAAGTCGGGCCATTTAAACAGCCACTAAACAAAAAACTGCTAGCCAAAACAACGCTAACTAAAGCGTGTGGGAGGTATTTTTTAAACATAACAAAAAAATTAATGAGACGACTTATAGTGTCGCAGATTTAGCGTTTGTTTCCAAGGCTTCCTTTGCTGGTGTCCTTTCGGAAAAAAGCTTTGTGTTCACGACATTGATTACAAAACATGGATTTTTCCTTGGTAACATTCTCGTTATTACGCTTGCTGTAAGTCGTAGTTGAATGAGTCTTGTTACAATCTGGACAACGCCAGTCACAGAATGTTGATTTTCCTTTCCCCATTTTTAGAAATGATCAAGATTAAAAGAGATGAAACTGGAGCCGAGAATGAGATTTGAACTCACGACCCCGCCCTTACCATGGGCGTGCTCTACCCCTGAGCTATCTCGGCTTAGTTAGCAGCAGGCGACCGCAAATTTAACACAAGCCACTCCAAGGAGCAAGCCAAAAAAGACTTAAAGCACAGGTTTGACATATCCAGTTTAAGTCCCAACCTGCCGCAGGGGGTGCGCGTACTGCTTGGACAACATGTCCGTTGCAGTCCCCCGTTGGCCTTTCAGGTCAAGTAGTGTAGTGAGGTCGCGGCCGAAGCCGTGCCTCGTGAAGGTCAGGCCACTGGCCCGCCCTCAAGGTGGACAGAAGCTCTGTCCGCAGCTCTCGGTTTACAGTGTCGACGAAGTCGACTTCAGGAATCCGTCTTCAACCAAGAAAAAACAGACTCCTCGACGCAAGCTCTTTCACAGCTTCTGGCGTGGCGGTTAGCACGTCAGGGCGAAGGAGAAGCTAGGGACAAGGCCCTGGCCCATACCCTCCACTTCCTGTGCCTGCACATTGCCGCTGGACGCCAACTGGCAATCCCGATTCGTGACCTCTGCCTCGATCATCGGGGTCAGCGCGTCGCTGTCGCTCGCCTGGCTGGTCGCGTCGATGTACTGCGCCATCGCCTGGCTCGTCAGGTCCATGGAACCCATCGCGGAAATCGTCCGATCCGCGAAGCTCCCCATGTCCAGGCTGGAGTCGGCGGCGCTCAGCTCGATGTCGGTCGACAGAGAGGCGGCGTGCCCCGTGTCGACCAGGTCGATGGTGGTGTCCTCCAGAACTCCGTCTGCGGCCACCTGCATCCCGTTGTCATCCATGTCCACGGAACCAGACACGCCATCGTCGGCGAGTGCCCAGCCCGCGGTCAGCAGCGCCATCAGCGCTGCCGAGGTCATCAATGCAAACATTCTCATGTTCCGTTTTCCTCCAAGGGTTTTCGCTGAGGTGATATTCGGCTTGCGCAAAAGCCTACTCCTCAAACTATCGGCGGGGACCCTTCCCCCCTTTTGTTGCCGCTAGTAAGCAACCTCTTTTACTTAAAAAAGAAGCCCTTCACTAACGACAACTATATAAAAAATGTAGTCAAACCTGTGCTTTTAAGGAGCGGCTGCTCAATTTTAGAGGAGTTATCACCCTAAATATTTTAGGGAACAAATCCTACGTGTTCGAGCAGGCCCAGGGTGGATAAACCCAGGGATTAACCGCTTTCCTAAGCGAAAACAACTAATCTCCAAGTTCGAAAAAGACCCTCTCACACCTTGCCCCTTATTGTCAATAAGTAGTTTAATATTGACAATGATTTACCTCTTGGATAAAGTCAGCTCAAGCCTTTTTGGCTTCCCTGCCTAAATAGTAGGATTTGTCTTCCACCCCATGGAACGGCTACCCCTCATTAACGCAGGCTGACATTTGACAGCACGGGTTTTAACTCATGGCTGGGTGACAGCTTCTTATACTTTTAATAAGCAGTTGCTACCCAGCCATCACTATGTGAATGGATAACCTGGGAGAAATGGATGTTCCTCATGCTCCACCACCACGACCACGACACGGACCATCGCATCATCGAGGACGGGCTGCACAGCGACCACCGGCACACCGACGACCTGCACGACGGCAACGACGGCGCGCACCGGTAGTTCTCAGCTGGCCAAACTCCTGTCTCGGCGATGATCTCGCCGGGCAACTACAATTAAATATTTCGCCCCGGCCGGGGAAGGAAACCGCATTTCGGGCCTCATACGCTCGTAACGCTTTCCCTCCCCGGCCATTATGGGGACCTTCTTTCACACTTAAAGCTCGTGTTGTCACAATCTTTTTTAACGCACAAAAATACCAAAAAGCGTGAACAAAAATAAGTTGAGCGGACGTAGTAAACATTTTTCTTCGGGTCTTGTGGGCCCCGAGAAAAATTTTACGAAGTTTAGCGAAACTTACTTTTTGCGAACAACCTTAATGAAGGGGGTTACCTAGGGGGAAACCTTGGTTTCCCCATGGGATAAAGAAAATCCCGTCACAAACGCGACGAGACTTCCTTAAACGCATTGGACTCACAGAGTGAGCCACTCCACCTCAGCCGTGAGGACCCAAATACTACCCCTGTTAGAACAGGTGGGAGACCTCACGCCTTCCGCCACGGCGGAAAGAAATATTGGAATCCCTTAGGTGAGAATAGGTGAGAGAGTATTTAAATGATCAACACGTACCAAGCAGAGTAAAATTATTGTACTAAAAATCCCCCATTTCGTCAAAAGCCTAAAACCCTCTTTTTCCGCTTGTTTACCACATATTGGGACCCTCTCCCCGCAAGCCCCCAACATACACCCAAAAAAACCCTTGCCTAAAAACAATTCTGCACTCTCCATCCTATGTCCCCAACAAAATAATTGACGCTAATATCTGATAAATCGTCCCTATAACTAACCACAACACTGAAAACCCAAACATCCTGCCAAACACAAACGAATCAATCAAAATCACAGCAATAAACCACTTAATTCCATCTCTTAAAAACTGAAAATAAGCCCGCTCAAACCTTCGCGGAATAAAGACCCCAATAATCTTTGACCCATCAAGTGGTGGCAATGGCAACAGATTAAAAATCGCCAACAACAAATTCAAATCAAACACCGACTGCAACAAGCTAATCACAACCACACTCCCCCCGGTTTCCACTAAATATTTATAGGGCAACGCAATCACAATCGCCGTCAAAATATTCGACGCTGGTCCTGCAAATGACACCAAAGCCGAATCCCGGCGCACAGACTTAAAATTATTCGGATTAACAGGTACGGGTTTCCCCCATCCCAACCCCACTACAAACAACATAATCGTCCCAAATACATCCAAATGTTTAAGCGGATTCAAGGTCACCCGACCGTGATATTTAGCAGTTGGATCCCCCAAATAATTAGCCATCCACGCGTGCGCAAATTCATGCACTGTAATCGCAACCACCAACGCAATGATAAAATTTAAATCAATCATATTTCTGTTTTACGCGAACCATGGCACAGGCGCAAGAGATCCCTTCAGCGCCTCTATCTGGTTTTTCGCTTGCCAAACTCCATTCCTCATAGTATTTTTGGCGGGCCTTATCTAATCTAAAAATATGTCTAAAGTCTGTGAACAATGTGGGAAACGTCCTAAAAGCGGGCACAACGTAAGTTACTCCCAACGCAAAACCAAACGTCGTTTTCTTCCTAATTTAGTAGTAAAACGCCTCTGGAACGCTGCTAGTAAAAGCTTTCAAAAAAGAAAACTCTGCACTCGTTGCCTCCGAACATTGACCAAAAAGATTTAGTTGACCCTACAAACTACGGAGAGATGTCCGAGTGGTTGAAGGAGCACGCTTGGAAAGCGTGTGTGGCATTTTTTGTCACCGAGGGTTCGAATCCCTCTCTCTCCGCCAATTTACAATTTCAGAATTTTCGGAAGTTTTACGCACCTGCGGTGCGGTCGCCCCGCCTGCGGGCGGGACGGAAAGGGCTGATTTTGCAACGATTTGCCACGCTCCGCGTGGCGAAAAAGAAATGTTTTGGTTTTG
>JABJMC010000017.1 GCA_018659585.1 Candidatus Peregrinibacteria bacterium | reverse complement strand
GCAAATTAACGCTCATGTTGCTGGGGAGATTCTCACCGAAATATTAAAAATTCACTCAACTGGAACAATTGGAGCTGCCCTTTCACAATCCCCTCCGCCAGCGTCACCCCAACCAGACCTTGGGCCCACCGAGTATGTCCCGCCAGCGGCCTCATCAGCGGTCCCACCAGCAACCCCGCCAGCAACCCCGCCAGTCGATCCTGCTGCTCGAGAACAATTAGAGTTAGCTTCTGCTAATTGGGCGCAAATTGAACCATTAAGACAAAGATTCTTAGCGATCCCAACCGCAGAACGTCAAGAGTTATGTGAACGATTTTTCCAATCACTTGGAGGGACAGGGCTTAGAGCCGCTCCTAATCTAGCTCGGATTATAACCAACATTTTATCTCAGGGTGAAGCAGCATTTAATGATGAAGACTTTTTAGTAGTTATGTTGCGCGAAGGAGAAAAAATAGAAAGCGTTACTCCAGCGGCTTTAAGGCAACGTTTATTTCGAGCTCGAAAGCAATTACCTCAGGCCTTGAAAGAAACTATTGTTTCTTTCCCAGTGCCTGATTACACAGTTTTAAAGGCGCCAGAAATAGAGCGAGTCTTAGTTCAGATTTTAAATTTCCATCAAGATCCTTTTATGGATGAATACCAGCCAGTTCTTTCAGGTTCAACTGACAAACCATCTGTCAGAATTGTTCCTGATCCAGCCCCTCCCAAAAACCCTATTCCAAAAGAAAAAGCAGCTTTACTAGTTGCCTGGGAGGCCATTGAGCCGCTTCGGCGCGCCTGGGCAGAGTTGCCAATTCCTGAGCAAGAAGCAAGGTGTCAAAAATTATTAGACGACAGCGCCTCCAAAGGGAGTAAACATAATTCTATTACAAGACAACTTCTGGCACACACTTTACGAGCTCAAAGGCCTTTTGTAAGGGCTGCAGAATGGAATAAATGCATAGCATCATCTGGAGAAGATAGTGATTTTTTGGCATTAGGACGTCGCCGATTAGCAGAACGTGAAACTATTAATGGAGCTCTAGGGACAGTTTTAGGAGGGAATGAAAGACTATTAGAAGTTGTAGCTTATGAACAAAAAGGATTCACCGCCATTAGTCCGGCTAATGCCTCTTTGATTATCGAAGCCGCTTTAAAATTATCAATGGATGGTTACGAACTACCCGCTTCCCCGTTTAAAAATCGCGGCAAAAAGAAAGAGCCAAAAAGATCTGCTAGAGCTACCTCTTCCTCCTCACCACCCCCACAAGGAGCCGTAGTTATTAAGATTCCATTACTTGCTAGCTATCCTGGTGCTCATCCTAACGACCCTCGCCCACAAGAAAAAAGTCATGCCAGAACAATGGGTGCGCTTGGTGACGGTAGGGCACCACAAGGTGAACTGCTTTCCTTTGTGGGTAGTGGAACGGTTGATACTCTAGACGAAGACGAAGCAGAAGGATCTTCTGATTTTGGTGGAGTTTTAGATATTAATTATTGGGGAGATGAAGATTCGGCAGAAACAAGTCGAGGCAAGAAAAAGAAACCATTAACTGCTGAAGCAAGAGCAGCTATTGCCGCTGCTGTCGAGCGGGTAAAAGCTAAACCAATAAAGCCTCGGCCAGAATGGGTCTTAAAATTAAGTGAATTAAAAGACCAAACAGGATTAGCTAGATATAGGCACCTATTAGCGCAGGCAGATGACTTAGAAGAAGAAGAATTAAGTGAGTTTCAAGATTTAGATGAGGTTTGGTATGATTTATTACAATGGGATGGAGACACAGTTCGTTTTACAGGGATACATACAGGAGGAAGGGCGTTAGTTTTTGTAGGAGAGGAAGACGATTTAGAAACAATTCTAGTGCCGTCTGAACTTGTGCCGTCCGAGGTATTAGCAGAAGACAACGAATTACCATCAAACGGTGGAGCTAAATAAAATTAAACTAAATGAGCGATTTAAAACAAATAGGAAAAATTATTATAAGCGAAGAATTTATACAGGCCGACCCGGTACCGGCACTATTAGACAATATTCTTCGCGCTGAATATGGGTTAATTAAAAAAGATGTAGCTGGTGTAGTAGGAAAATTATTAGGACTTACGCCTAAAGATCGTGATTTTTTATTTAGCCCGCTTAAGCCTAATGACATAGTTTATGAAACTTTTTTAGAAGCTCGAAAAAAACTAGAGCAAATATTAGAACAAATATTAGATATCGTTAGGGTTGCTCCCCTCCGCCCTGGTGATCTTGTGCATTTAAAGCAAGAACCAATTCGTAAGATCAAGCCTAGAGAACCTAGAAAACCCAAAAGAAAGAGAAAACCCCTAAAAGACGACTTAATAGAAGCTGATAATGGTCATTTAATTGATAGAATAAAAGCTCTTGCCCCGCACTGTACAGAAAGGCGTCTTATTGGAGCTGTATCGCATATTACAGGTTCGAATTTCGAAGATGTTTCCCGCGATTTACGTAAACCAAACAAAAGAATTCAAATAGCGTTAGTAGCAATTTGCTGTTCAGTGGCTAGTGGCCAAGAGATTTTCCCGGCGTCACGTTCCTCAGAGCTAGGATTACTTGGTGATCATTTAGAACGCATAGCTGAAATCCAAGCTATTAATCGCACTATTACAAAAAAAGATCTCTACCATGTTTTAGCTCAATTAACAGATTTATATAAAGGCACAATTCAGTTGTTTTTGGAAAGATTAAAAAGGGGCGAAGTAATTGGTGACATTCAAACTCTTAATGAAATTCGCGTAGGGCTAGATGATGTTTTAATTTTTTTAAAAGAAGATCCGTTTTTTGTGAATGACAAAATATACTTAAATAAAGAAGTAGTTGCCGTTATGGTTGATGAGGTAGTAAAGGCCTATGGTTGTCCGAGAACAGAAGCCCAAAGATTATTAGGCGTTAGAACTGGCTGCAAAGTAAGCAGAAAACAGTACAGAAAAATAGAAGAGTTAATGGCCGCAGTTAGAGAGTCAGAAGCTTTTGAACCTTATGTTTTTGAGCCTTGCCATCCAGATGTTTGGATTCATCCAAGAATGATTTCAGACACCAGTGAAACATCTCATTTTGGTTGGACAAAATTTGATAAAACTCATCTTAGAAACGGGGCCGGTGGTGGGATGGCTCGTGTTCAACGTTTGGGAAAGTTAAACTAATAGCCGCCGATAGCAAGTATCAACGGCTACGCAGATCCTAATTTTAGAGCCCGCAAAACGCGCTCAAGGCGCGGGCGGCGTCTTTTATTTGCGACGTCGACGTCGCGCTAGAGCACTTCCTCCGAAGAGAGAAGCAGCTCCGAGTAGAGCAATACCTGCTCCAGTGGTTGGAAGAGTAGCCGAAGCCACAGTTCCTTCACTCATGTTTCCGTATTCATCAACAGTTACCACTTTAAAGAGGTAAGTTTGGCCTTCAACACCACCTTCGTAAGTGTATTCAGTAGCATCTTCCACGGAACCAACTTCTTCATAAGTATTTCCGCCATCAGAACTAACGTAGAGAACTTGATCAACTAAATCGCCAGCTGAGTTCAAACTTTCTGCCCAGTTTAGATCAACAATCAAATCAACTACACTAGTCACAAATTCAGTGACATCTTCGGGGGCAACAACATCAACATCAGTGTCATCGCCAGTATCAAAAGCCGAAGCTTCGGGAGTAGCGTAAGACATCGCGCTAGAGAAATCTCCAGCAGTTTCATTGCCAGCCACGTCAAGCACACCAGTTACGGCAATAAAATATTCAGTTTCAGCCGCGTGCTCAGAAGTAGTTAGTACTAAAATTGTTTGATCTTCAGTTAGCTCATCAGTTTCAGAGATTTTATACTCTACAGCTGTTACTTCTAAAACATTATCTTCGCCATCAAAGATTTCAAAAGCTTCCAAAGCGGGATCAGAATCATCTTCATGATCCTCATCTGCTGGGAGGTAAACTTCTTCATCAAAAGTTAATTCTAATTCTGTGAAAGCGGTTACTACAACTTCTTCTAGGTTTGGAGCACTAACATCCGCATCTTCAGTGTCAGTTTCAATGCCTTCGGTGTCATCGACAGTTTCAGTATCCTCAACATCGTCAACAGGGTCTTCCACTACAACCGCACACTCAGCCCCAGAAAGGATCGCCGTATCAGAAGTGCCGCTAATCACGGCGTGATCAAAGCGATCTTCAATTTCCACGCCTACAGTCATTATATACTGGGCAGTGGCATCCATTTCTTCGGTGGTTAGAATAAGTTTTTCATCACCATCGTCTGAATGGCTAACACTAGTTACTTCTAGATAAAGAAGATTATCTAGGTTTTCGATTGTAAAAGCTTCCCCAGCATTTTCGGCAGGGAAGGTAACTGCTTCGGAAAAAGTCACTTCAATAGTTGTACAATCAGTTGCTTCGGCATCAAGTACAGTAGGGTTGTCACCATCATCCCCGGCTCCGTCTGGAGTTGCACTTTCTTCAAAACTATAAGATTCACTTTCGTTTTCAGCATCATCAACGGCTGTTATCGCAAAATAATAAGTCACACCATTTTCTAAACCAGGAACTGTGTACTCGAGGACATCACCAACCTCAAGCGATCCTAGGTTATATTCATCACCGGCTGCTTCCACAGGTTCGGTTCCAAAATACACATTGTATCCGGTAACTCCGACGTTATCAGTGGCGGCATCCCAGGTAAGGGTGGCTTCTCCGTCACCAGGAGTGACAGCGAGGCCATCTACATAGCCAGGGACTTCAGTGTCTTCTACTTCCACTTCCGCGAAAGCTGCTCCTACGTTCATAAAACTATAGATAGCTAGAACGAATAGGAACAAGAGTTTATAGCCGACAATTAACGGCAACCATTTTGTTAGGAAAAGTTTTTTTGTCATGGTGATTTGCTTTTAGTGTTAGTTTTGATTTTTTTAAATCATAAAATTTTACCATAAAAGGGGTAATCCTTCAAGGAGCAAGAATTGACGGGATTTATGTGTGTGTTGTGCTTAAGTAAGACTATTTACGTCCTTTTTTTTCGATGGTGACTTTTTTGATGGTATGTTTTTGCATTTCATCCACAGTAATCACGTAGCCTTTTCCTTTAATTTCTTCGCCGCGTCGTGGAAAACGACCTAACTTTTCCGTAATATAATAACTAATTGTTTTATGATCTTGGCAGGGGATTTTGATCTTAAGCTCGTCATTAATATCTTCAATCAAAGCTTTGCCCGTTGCTTCTAATTCGGTTTTTCCAATTAAAGTGACTTCAGATTTTTCTTCTTCATCAAACTCATCCACAATTTCGCCCACAATTTCTTCTAGAATATCTTCTAAAGTGATGAGCCCGGCCGTACCACCGTGTTCATCTAAAACAATGGCTAAATGTATTCTTCTCTTCTGAAATTCGTTAAATAGAGCGTTGATTTTTTTGGAAGATGGAACCTTAAGCGGCTCCAAAATATCTAGTTTAGAAAGCGGTTGATTCATTTCCTTGCGGTGCATGTGTGAAAGCAATGTTTTTACCGTCAAAAGTCCAACAATATTATCCAAAGAATCTTTATAAAGAGGGATCCGAGAGTGATGATGTTTCGCCACAAAATCCGCAGCATCGTGAATTGTAGAGTCAATTGGTAGAGCTTGAATTTCTACCCGCGGAACCATAATGTCCCGCACTCTGGTATCTGTAAATTCCAGAACATTTTCAATTAATTCTTTTTCATTAACTTCAATAGCGCCTTCTTCGGCACCAATGGTTACAAATGCTTTTAACTCATCTTCTGTAACGTGTGATTCTTTTTTGCGGCTCGAAGCTTTGAGTAATAATTTAACCATTAAATCAAGCAACCAAACGGCTGGCGAAAATAACCAAAACAAACCAACTAAAGGCAAGGCGACTAATCGAGATAAAGTTTTAGCATGGCTGGTAGCAAATGATTTTGGCACAATTTCCCCAAAAATTAGGATGAATAGGGTAAGTGCACCAGTAATGATTCCCAAAGCAGCGTTTCCTAAAAGTTTTTGAAAAACTAGTGTGGCGTAAACTGAGGCCAAAATATTTATCAAATTATTGCCAATCAAAATAGTGATTAACAGTTTATGGGGACGACTTTTTAAAAAATGAACCCAGTTAGCTCCTTTGAGCTTTTTTTGAGACATATCACGAACAGTTGCCTCGGAAAGGGAGATAAGAGCAGTCTCGGCTCCGGAGAAATATCCAGATAGACCAAGCAGCACAACGAGAATGATAATGTCTTTAGTCATAAAAGCAGAAATGAGTGTATCATATCCAGTAGCATATCTGCTAGCCTTCTGCTAATCTTGTGGCGTTATGTTAAAAGACGATCTCGCAAAAATCATTCAACAAACAGTGGCCAAGGCTTTTCCCGAGTACGGAAAAGAAGTTGTCGAAATCGAATACCCGTCCGATTCATCGCACGGCGATTACTCCTGTAATAGCGCTCTTCGTCTCGCCAAAAAAGTTGGCAAAAATCCGCGCGAAGTTGCGCAAACAATAGTCGATACACTCAAAAAACCAGATTTTGTAGAAAAAGTAGAGATCGCGGGACCGGGCTTTATTAATTTTTACGTGGCTAAGGAATATTTGGTCAAAAATCTCAAAAACATCAACGATAAATACGGACAGAACGACACGGGCCAAGGTAAAAAAATAGTCATAGAATATTCCTCACCAAACACGAACAAGCCACTCCACTTAGGACACGCTCGCAACAACTTTCTCGGAATGGCAGTGGCCAATTTACTTGAGGCCAATGGATATGAAGTTGAGACCACCCAAAACGTAAATGATCGCGGAATCCACATCTGTAAAAGCATGTTGGCTTATGAAAAATGGGGCAACAACGCAACCCCAGAAAGCATGGATAAAAAAGGCGACCATTTTGTAGGGGATTATTATGTTAAATACTCACAAGAAGCCAAAAAAGACGAATTACTCGAACAAGAAACCCGCGTCATACTCAAAAAATGGGAAGAAAAAGACCCCGAAGCCCGTGCTTTATGGAAAAAAATGAATGGATGGGTTTACGATGGGTTTAACGAAACATACGATTTAATTGGATCCCATTTTACTTTTACTACTTACGAAAGTCAGTTTTCGGAAGGCGGTCGTTCTTTGGTTGAAGAAGCTCACCAGAAAGGAATTGTCGAAGAGATTGAAGGTGGCGCCCTAGCCATTGATTTATCAGATTGTAATTTAGGTGATTCCGAAACTGGAAAAAAAGTCTTGGTCCGTTCCGACGGAACCACAATTTATGTGACCCAAGACATTCAATTAGCAGTGGACCGAATGAAAGAAACCAAAGCCGATGGCATAATTTACGTGGTTGGAAACGAACAGGATTATCACTTCAAAGTTTTATTCCAAATTCTTAAAAAATTCGGACACAAGTGGGCCGAAAAACTTTACCATTTGAGTTACGCTATGGTTAATCTTCCCAGTGGAAAAATGAAATCCCGCGAAGGCACCACCGTAGACTTAGACAATCTTATCGCCGAATTGAAATCACTCGTAGATAAGGAAGTAACAGATAGAGAAATGCCTTACAAAGACCAAGAAAGAGAAGATTTAATCCATGCAGTGGCCTTAGGCGCCCTCAAATATTTCATCCTAAAAATCGACCCTAAATCCGACATGACGTACGACCCCAGTGCTTCGATCGACTTTCAAGGAAACACCGGCCCTTATTTGCAATACACTTATGCGCGAATTCAATCAATTTTACGCAAAGCTCCCGAGGGGTTAGACGCCTCTATTGCGGCCACCACTTTCACCGAGCCAGAAGAAATCGCCATCCTCCGAAAACTCCAACTTTTCCCCGAAGTAATCAAGTCCGCCACCAAAGACTACCGTATTCACGGAATTACCAACTACCTCTACGACCTAGCCCAAGAAACCAACAGTTTTTACGTTAAACACAAGGTTTTAGACGACTCATCTGAGGAAAAAAGTGTGGCGCGCTTGCAATTGATCGCCGCCGTGGCCCAGGTTTTAAAAAACGGATTGGGGATTCTGGGGATTGAGGCGGTTGGGAGAATGTAATTAACCCAACACAATGCCCCCAACCATCACCAAAGCCGATCTTAATCTTTTCCTGTCTCATCAGCCGGACATCTTGGCAATCGAACGAGATTTGATCGAAAACAGCTCATCAGCTTATCTTATAGATGAAGAGGATGAGATGGATTTTATGGTGGATGCTTTTCGGCATGGTGGGTACGCCTATTTAGTTATGGAAAACAAAAAACTGATTGGGTTTATGGTGGTCGGTCCACTTGATGATGGCACTGATCTTCCGGATTCTGTTACTCGTTCCTTCCCCGTCCAAAACTGTCTTCATATTAAAATGATGTATATCAAAGACACTAGTAAAGGAATGGGCAGTTTGATGATGGAAAAACTAATTAAAGAGCTCGATAAAGATAAGTGGAAATATCTGTTTGTCCGAACCTGGGTAGATCCACCCAATGAGGGCGCCATTAGTTTTTATACCAAGCGAGCCGGGGTTGAGATGGTTCCGGATTCTATTGTGGAACCTACCAAAACAAGGCAGTATTTTGCCAAGGAAGTTTAAATAATTAAGACTTTAAATTCTAAATAAAGAAATGAAAAGAAAACATCCACAAGCCAAGTTAATATTAAAAAATTCATTACAGGCTTTTGGTTTATCACCGGGAATGAAAACCGATCCAAAAATCATGCAAACTGTTATTAAAGAATTTAAGTTAGATGATTTAAACACTAAAAATAAACAACTTACTAAATTATTTAAAGAAATTGTTTCCAAACCTCAGGCCTTATCTCCGTTATTTGATGCCATTTCGGAAGGAGTAATTTCCAAACATCCAGCCATTATTGAATTTGCCGAATTGTCGCTCAAAAAGAAATGGTTTAAGCCATCAAAGGAGATCATTAAATCTGTGCATGTAATTTTTATATTAGAAATATTAACCGCTGCCATGTGTAATAATCATGCGGTTTTTATTGAAGTTCAGAAACACTATAAATCCAAAGAACGCATATTTGGACTTGATACCATTCATATATTTTCGACCTTTTTAAATGCTTTTAAAATTTCACCTCATTTCTTTGACGTTGCTAAGCCAATCTCATTAGATCCATTACTGGTTTATTTTAGCCTCCAACGAGGTTTAGGGGACACGCATTTAACTAAGCAGGAATTAAGTAAGCTATATAAGAAGAAAAAAATTAACTACATTGAATATAAATTACTATCACCAATCCAAAAAAATCATACGGAACATGTTAACGAGTTAGTTAGAATAAATATTTACGAGGCCGGGATCACCGAGTATAAAAAAGGGTTCAAAGCAAATGCCATCAGCGCCTTGGCATTGTCAGAAGATTTAGTAATTGACCAACCGCACACTGTTTTTGAGAAAAAAAGCGTAATTCCTGACAAAAATGTAGACAGTTTTTATAAATCTATTAGTGAATCAGGGAACTTGTTTCCGGTTATTAAATTAAGTCAAAAATGGGCCAGTTTATACACAACTTGGAACATGGCCTTTGTATTAGGAAATCTAAATGATTTAGATATAGTTTTTCCAAAACTTTTGATCCCCTCAATTATTAATGCTGAAAGTGAGAACTTTTTAGGAGCAAGATTTGTATCTCTTTGGCTAACAATAAATCACGTAGTTTTTAGAAAATCAGAAAAAAAAGAGGTTTTGGGGCCAAATAATAAAATTGAAATGGCTAAAGCGTGGGGGAAGATCAACAAAAAACACGCCTTTGAGTTGGCAAAACAAGAGATACATGAAGACTCAAAAGCTCTTTTAAAAGAGTATAATCGTTTTTTTAGGCATCCTTTTTATAATTTATCTAGAATGGTTAAAGTTTTTGTTTTTGGGAAGTAAGTAGAGGTTTACATGTGCCATTATTAATGGTATAATATGTATATTAATATATAACTTTTGAGTCATGACCGTCGAAGAACCCAGAAGTGGAGAACCGTTGAATGAAGAAGCGCAAGCAGCTTATGCAGCAATGAAAAATTTTGGGGATCAAGACTTATTTAATATTACACGAGCTGAAACAAATGAAGATATAACAAACGCTGCTTGGTTGTTAATTCAAGAAAGGGACGCAAGAGAGTAAAAAACCAAAATTATGTGTTTGGATCAATGTTGTTTTTGACTGGGGTATGGATTTTGGTTAGTTAAGTGATAAAATCAGCTCATGTCCCTTCCCCTTATCATTGTCGCAATAATTTTTTCTATCATCGCTGCCATTCGGCCGTTTAAGATTGGAAAGGTTCCTGTAAACATTGCCACTGGGTCTATTTTTGCGTTGCTGGTGCTGCTCTTGTTGAACGCCGTAGATTTAGAAACGATTAAATTAGGGATTTTTGGAAATGATCAGTTTAAACCCTGGGAAATAATTGTGATTTTTTTCACAGTTGCTTACGTCAGTATTAGCGTGGATGTTACGGGGATTTTAGATTTTTTGGCTTACAAAATAGTTCAAAAAACTAAGGGGAGTGGGGTTAAATTATTTCTTTTCTTTTATTTCTTTGCCTGCTTACTCACAGTTTTCACTTCTAATGATATTGTTATTTTGACGTTAACACCGATAATTTTTTATCTTGGGAAACACGCCAAATTAAATGTGATGCCACTGCTTTTTGCTGAGTTTTTTGGGGCCAATACTCTGAGTATGTTTCTTTATATTGGGAACCCCACCAACATTATTGTGGGGAATGCTTTAGGTCTTGGTTTTTTGGAATACACAAAAATTATGTGGCTACCAACCCTTGTAGCCGCAGTCGCAAATTTAGGACTTTTATATCTGTTTTTTAGAAAAAAAATAACTAAAAAATTCAAAGCAAATCCCGATTCAAAATTTTCTGTAAGGAGTTGGTTTGACGCCATACTTAGTTCTTTATTATTGGTGACAATGCTGATTGTTTTAACCACTTCGCAGGCGTTTGATATTCCAATTTGGCTAATCACCAGTGTGTTTGCGGGGGTTTTTATTATTGAAGATTTAGCTTTTAGTCTTTATTACATTTCTAAATATCATTCTCTTCCGCCTAG
This sequence comes from Candidatus Peregrinibacteria bacterium, assembly GCA_018659585.1. GTDB lineage: Bacteria > Patescibacteriota > Gracilibacteria > UBA1369 > UBA12473 > JABJMC01. The sequence goes on along the minus strand of JABJMC010000017.1, from coordinate 28,486 downwards.
TGTGCTGCAAAAAGAAAAACAAGAAGTTTCAAAGCTTTATGGGCTGCCCGAAAATCCAAATGAATTTTGGATTGCAATTAAGCGTGTTCCTTGGAAAATTCTGCCATTTATTATGGTTTTTTTCATTCTTGTCGCCGGGCTTAATGAGTATGGAGCCGTTGATTGGTTAGCTTCTATGATTTCAAAAACTTCCACCACTCTCGGAAGCAGTATTGCCACTCATGGGATTTTGGGATTTCTTTTAGCAAATATTATCAATAATCAGCCCATGACAATCTTACTCAGTAACGTCTTATTGAGTGATAGTTTACAGATTTCAGAGCAAGCCTTTCGAGGCGGCGCGTATGCAGTTGTTATTGCTAGCAATTTAGGAGCAAATTTAACTTTAATTGGAGCTTTGGCTGGGTTGATGTGGAGGAAAATATTAAAGACCAAAGGATTAGAAATTAGCTACTTTGATTTTGTGAAAACCGGACTAATTATTACGCCGTTTGTTTTTGGGTTATCGCTGCTTAGTTTGTATTTTGTATTGGAGGTGGCTTCTAGTGTGTAGTATAAATAAACCATGGAAATAATACTTAAAAGCCTGGCTTCCGCAGTGGTGACTGCTATTATTTTGGTGATTGCTAAATTCAGCGGACCTAAATTGGCCGGCGCGATTGGTGGGATTCCGATTGTTTTTGCCATTTCGTATATTTTGCTCACCATGGGGGATAAGGGGATGTCCAAACCTTTCCTGATCGGTGGAATTTATGGGGCGATTGCCGCGGTTCTCTTTAGTTTGATTCTGCTGTGGCTAAATTCACAGTTTTTAAAAACCCATTGGCTAAATTTTGCGATCGCTTACATCGCTTGTTTCTTTTTTGCTTTGGCCATGGTGCATTTTACGACGAAGTAGCTCCTAATCTGGAACCACCCGCCTTCGAATCAATCTTTCGGTAATTCTTTGCTCAATAATTGTCTGGGTTGGCTCTCTTTTTTCTGGAGGGCGGTCAAAAGTAAATAATTCTTCGGTTGAGGCAAACATGTCTGGTAAGGGATCTTTTACTTGTCTCAGTCCTCGGGGTAGATCGTGTTCGTGTGGGCCATTTTTGGAAAATTTAACTCGGATCAAAGTTTCGGATTTTCGGGGTCTGGATCGGGGTAACTTTTGTGCGGCAGCACTCATGAGTCTGTCGTGGGTTTCTTCAAATCCGGCTACTTCTCTAAATTGAGTTTCTAAATTTTCTAAAACCGCATTTAGGGCCGCAATTTTTTGGGCACCGCTAAAGTTTGGAGTTTTAAAAAGATAAGCAGAAAGCGGTAGGTGAGGGCCAAATCGTTCTTCATGTGTACTTATTAAATCATCTATCGATAGTCCCGGAACCTCGGCTATAAGTTTATCTGTCGCCTCATAATAAACCTGACGTCGATGCCAAGTAATCATCGCTTCACCAAATAATTTATTTATTTTTCTGGCTAATGTGACCAGAACAATATTACGGGTTTTGCGGTCCAAATGAGGGGTGGCAGTTTTGGCGTTAGTAGAAAAAATATGTCCGGGACGAAGTAGTAATTCATTTAAAAGAATTTTTTCGTCTTCAGTTAAGGTCAGCTCCGCGTCAATAGTTTGAATAAACTGCGCCCGGCCTTCGGCATTAACCTGCGCCAGCCATTGAATTGAAGCTAATCTAGTAATGTTTTGAGTAGTTTCGACATCTAAAGATGGAAATTCATCAGCATTTAGGGAAAGGGGGCCGGTCTTAGATTCCCCATCCACAAAATCACAACGTTCAGTTAAAAGTCGTCGGGCTCTTAATACAAAATAACCCTGGCGAGCAGGATTAACCTTTGGCCCAACAATATATTTGTTTAAAAACGCACGAAACTCTTCTTGCGTTAAATCCATCGCCGCCATCAGCGCTCCTAGGCCTCGTTCAGCATAACGCGGTAAATGTTGAAATCGGGCGTCTAAAATAACCTGAGATGCCGCTGTTAGATAAGGCTCAGCCGTCATTAAATGCGCACCTTGTTCAAGTTGTTCAGTTCGAAGCGTATCAGCCGACATGAGGGTAGATTAAAGGCTCTTTTTATACCACGTGTTTGCCTTAAGATCAATTCATTCTATAAGTCACCGTCGACGGTCACGGATAACGTAATTTAAAAACAGCACAAGGACCTAAAACAACTTTGTCTGTGCTTTTTTAACTTGTTTGCGGCGGCTGGTAATGGCGCGTCTTTCGGGAAGTTGGCCGTAAGTTAAATGGTCTGTGCCAATTTCGGCAATAAAACGAGATGGTTCTTGCTGTTTAGAGTCGCGACCACGGGCTGTTAACAGATATAATTGTTCAGCGGCGCGCGTCATGCCCACGTACATTAAACGGCGTTCTTCGTTTAGCCAATATTCGTCATCTAGGAGTTTTTTGTGCGGGAGATTTCCTTCTTCTAAGCCGGCAATAATTACAATTGGGAATTCTAAACCTTTGGCCGCGTGTAAAGTGAGGAGATTTATGCGGTCGGCGTAAATTAAATTATCTACTTCTTGCGCGGTTTCGGCCTCGTCTAAAAAGTTAGCTACCCCTTCTTCGATCGAGAAATGATCGTATTTCATGGCGTGGGCCAGGAGTTGATTGAGTCGTTCGGCTTTGCTTTCTGGGATGCTTTGGTTCCAAATAAATTTGTTGAGTTGATCACGAAACCAGTCACTGAATTTTTGAGGTGTGGGATTTGGTGCCGGTTGCGAATTGGCGGCGGCCGATTCGGAAGCGCCAGCGATCGGTTCTGTTGCGGCCGACTCAGGAGCGTCAGCCGTAGATTCGGGGGGTGCGGATTCGGCTGTGGCGGTTGCGGGCTCTGCGTCAGCGGTCGGCAAAGTGCCGGCTTCTTGCATGGCACGGAGTTTTTCTAAAAACCGTTCAATATCCCGGTGCTCCCAGAAGTCTGGCATGGAAGACTTTTGATAAGGATAGCCGCGTTGCTCTAAGTGAGTCGCAATTTGGCGGCCCTCGTGTTTAGTTCGATACAAAATTGCGATATCGGAAAAAGATCGGCAATCAGCGTCGCGGCCAGAGTCTAATTGGTCGGCTGAGGCCATATGGTCATGGCTGCCAAAGAATTGTTCTAACAGATAGAAAATAACCTCGTTATTTTGCCATTCATCCCGATTTTCAAATAAAGTTATAGGTTGTTCTCCGTTTAGAGTTGGTTCTAATGGTTTTTCAATTCGGTTTGTATTGTTTTTGATTAGAGTTTCGGCACCGTGAAGAATGTGGGCCGAGTTTCGATAGTTTTTTGTAAGGGTGATGGTTTGCGCGCGGGGATAGGTCTTGATGAAATCATCCATTGTTTGGGCCCGCGCGCCCCGCCAAGAATAGATAGTTTGATCAGGGTCTCCTACCACGCAAATATTTTTGTGGTTTTCTACTAATTTATTTATCAAAAAATCTTGGATTGGGGACACGTCTTGATACTCATCTACTGACACATATTTATAGCGATCTTGGCACGCCTGCAGAACTTCTGGCTTGTCTTTCCATAACTGCAATAAAGTCGTTAACAAACCTGTAAAATCCATAGCGTTTCGCTCTTCCAAAATTCCATAATAAGCTTTCCAAATTTCTCCAAATCGTTCCAATGAACAAACCGATAAAAGCTTTGGCCATTCTGCTTCACACGCCGCTGCCTGACGGACATTATTAAAATCCTCAACTACATTTTTTAAGTCTTCTCGTTCGTGCGAATAAACAATTTCATGCAGAGCATCTTCCTGTTCTTTTTGCGAAATAATTTTGAACTTTGGTTTCCAATGTTTTCGTAATAAACCAGCGGCTAAACCATGAAAAGTTGTGGCGTGCACCCGTGGTAATTCTGCTTTTTCTAATCTTTCGTTTAATTCCTGGGCCGCTTTATTTGTAAAAGTTAAAATCAAAATTTCCTGCGAATCCGCAATTTTAGTTTTGATCATGTGCCCCACGCGTGAAATTAAAACACGCGTTTTCCCTGTTCCAGCTCCCGCTAAAACGCGAATCGGCCCATCGAAAGTTTCCACCGCCTGTTTTTGCTGCTCATTTAACATGGAAGGCTGCTTACAAGTTGAGCGTAATGTATCATAATTTAGGTATATTGAAAAATCGTATCACTTATGATATGATTAGAGTGCTTTAATGATATGATTTTTTATGTTTAAAGATATAAGATTAAATAAACGCCAGGATCAAATTCTCGATTTTGTTGCCCAAAATGGTACCTCTTCGGTATCTCGAATTTTTGAATTTTTCCAAAGAATCGAAAATACCTCTGCAAAAATTACTATCAACCGTGATTTAAGAAAATTGGTTGATTTAGAGTTATTGGTGATGAAGGGAGCTGGGCGAGCACTGGTTTATGAACTTTCGCCGCAATCACTGGTTAGCAAGGAAATTGATGTTGAAGAGTATTTTAAAATTGAACCTGATAAACGTGAGATTAAAAAAAGCTTTAATTTTAATGTTTTTGATGAATTAAGGGGGATTCTAACTAATGAAGAAAAGGTGTTTTTGAATAATTTAAACCGTTCTTATCAATCAAAAATCAAAAAACTCCCACCAGAAATAATAAAAAAAGAATTTGAACGTTTAACAATTGAGCTAAGTTGGAAGTCTTCGAAAATTGAGGGGAATACTTATTCTTTGCTGGAGACCGAACAATTAATAAAGGAAAATCACGAAGCCAAAAATCATTCCAAAGAGGAGGCGATTATGATTTTGAATCATAAAAAAACACTAGACTATTTAAGAAACAATTTAACGGAATTTAAAGAGATTTCTTTAAAAAAGATTGTTGAAGTTCATTCATTGTTAGTGGGCGATTTGAATATTTCAAAAAATGTAAGGAAAATACTGGTTCGAATTACAGGAACAGCCTATACGCCGCTTGATAATAAATTTCAGATTAATGAGGCTTTAGAGGCGACCGCGGTTTTGGTAAATAAAGAAAAAAATCCTTTTACCAAAGCAATTATGCTGATGCTTTTAATTGCTTATATTCAGCCTTTTATAGATGGAAATAAACGAACCAGTCGTCTCATGGGTAACGCTATTCTTTTGGCGCACGATTGTTGTCCTTTGTCTTATAGAAGTATTGATGAGCTCGAATATAAAAAAGCAGTACTTTTATTTTATGAGCAAAATAATATTTCGTATTTCAAGAAATTATTTTTGAATCAGTACAAATTTGTAGTTGAAAATTATTTCTAGAATTTTTAAAACAGCGCCCCCTGTCCTCCATAATTTTTTAATTCTTCGGGAAAAAACAATTTAATAACGCCAAATTCACCATCATAACCTGGTTGAATAATAACCTTACTTTCGCGCATGCGACGGATCGCTTCTCCTACTAATTCATCAGCCGCCGAAATATCAGCAATTGGGGCGTCTTTTAAAATATAAAATTCAGACCCCAGTTTTTCGAGCAAAGAAAAATAACGGCTTTGTACGCGCTTACTGGCTACTCCCATTCCTACAATTTCTGACACAATTTCAATTAGCGGAATAATATGCCAAAAATCACGCGCCGTGTCCGGTCGAGTACCCATTTTCCGATCTGCCAACTTATTCACACGATGTAAAACTCCCACCGTAATTTTCTTACCAGTTTTTGGTGAAATTCCATCACACGCCAGCGTCTCATCAGGCTCCAAACGTAATTTTTCAGCGCGAAGGCCGTCCGCATGATATTTCCCTTCTTCCGGAAAAAATTCAATAGTCCCCGCTACTTTAGAATGATCATTCCGCAAAGCATCCAGTACGGCCGGGTACGTGCACTCCGTATCAAATACCGTGGCTTCGCGCCCCAACTTCCCTAGCGAATGCGCATCCGAACTCGACACCAAAACATACTTATCCAAATCTGATAATCGCCAATTCATCAGCGGATCTGACGACAACCCAGTCTCCAACGCACAAATATGATCACTTAAATCCCCAAAACATTCCTCTACCGAATCAAACCCAGATTGCGACCCAAAAATTGCAAACCACGGCGTCCAAATATGCGCCGGGATCAGCTGGATATCCGGCGAAATATCTAGCAAGATTTTTAACAACTCCTCACTATCCAGTCCCAAAATCGGCCGTCCATCAGACTTCACATTTCCCCGTTTATCCAGCTCAATATTTATCTTGGCCACAGTCTCCAAGTCCGGCGCCAACACAATCAAATGCACCTTCCTCACCCGATCATGCCGTTTGTAAATCAAACTAATTTCAGTAGAACACAAAAATCGCACATCACGCTGACAACTTGGCGGCACAATTACATCCGACGCCTGATCCCTAAACTCCTCGCGAACCCGATAAACCCCAGTATCCACCTCCTCTAGCTGCTCGTTCAATTCCTTAAACCACGTGGGGTGCGTAAAATCCGAAGTCGACACCAAATCAATTCCTTTTAGCTGACACCACGCCTCAATGTGTGGCAGGTCCAAACTCCGACTACACGCCCGAGAAAACCGTGAATGAATATGCAAATCCGTAATTAAACTCATATCTGGATTATAGCAGAATTACGAACTTCACCGCGGGATACCGTCAATCCAGTTAGTATGTACAACAATAACTCCTCCCTTACGACCGTCAATTTTCCATTCCACTAAATGGTGATCTGGTCTTTCGGCAATTCTATGTTCGGCAGCCAGAACAGCATATTTTTCATGATCTGTAGGACCATTTAGGATTTTTAATTGAGCCTCTTCTACCGCAGGACATTCCTTCTTTCCTAAGCCATTTAAGCGATGTGTTGGAGCCCAGTTATTATTAGGTTTTTTGGACGCAGCTCGAGGCGCCGCCGCCGGTGGTTTAGCTTCTTTGTCATCCTCAGCCCGAGAAGAGCCAGATGCAAGTTTTGCGCTTGGATCAGAAGTGAATCGATAACCATGTTCGGTTCTTTGAATGATATCTTTAAAATTAGAACGAGCACAGAATCGAATAAAATCTCGACGTAGAGTTCCAGGAGATTTTTCGGGATCAAAAACAGCATCAGTTCCGTGGTCTTTCCATAAAAGCAATAAAATCCTGATAGTAGTCATTTCTTCATGATTTAGGTGTCCATGACCATGGGAAGATCCTAACTGTCGCACCTCCCCTTGTCTAATTCGGTTTAATCCTAGAGTTTTTAAATCATTATTATCGAATTTTTTAGTAGGTTGGGGTGGGCCTTCACCAGCCGCTGGCACGTAAAATCCTAATCCATCCCTGGCACTATCCCACAAATGAACAATTTTTGGCCTAAGGCGGTGTAATTCTTTGAATGGTTCAGCACTTAATCCAAATCTTTCTGGCTGAACTAATTTACCTTGATTTATTCCTAAACACACAAAAGCAGTCAAAGTTTCAACAGTTTCATTCACCCCAAAAGCTCCTCTAAAAGAAGCTTTAAGTGCTTCTTGATCAATTCCTGTTGTTGGAATTCTAAAAGTAATTGTTGAGCCTGACGCAATTTCAGGCTTTGTGGGTGGAGGTAGGGCTTCTCCGGCCGGTTTTTTTGGTGCTGGCTTTTTCTTAGGGGCTGGCTTTTTTTTCTTGGGAGCAGCTTTCTTCTTTTTTGGTTTAGGTTCCTCCTGTTGCGGCTCATCCAATAAGCTTGGTCCATCGTCTCGCAACATAAAAATTAATTCGTGATCTTTTAAGTCATAGCTAATTTGGTAGACTTCTATTTTCTCCCCTTTATTTGGAGTCACTTCAACCGTCATCATGTCTGCAGGATCTGTTACATCAAGCTGCCAATCTTTTGCCCAGGCATCACGAATTTCCTCATCCATTCCTGCTAAAACATCAAGTAAAGCGCCTTTTTCTGTATTATAAGTTATGGCATTTTTTGGTTCCGGTTTAGTTAAGCTTCCTAAAAGGGCCGTAGCTTTTTTCTGTAAAACTTCATTCGGATCAACTACTTCTTTAGCTGCCTCCGCAGCTTCAGTTGCTGCTGCCGCTTCTTCAATAGGCTCTAAAACAATTTTTGCTAGTCGTTCAATGTGCTCAGAGTCAATGCAATAACATTTATGTGCTGCTACGAATTCAATTAAATTACATTTTGTAATGTTGCGAATGTGTTTAACAGTTCCACCTCGGCGGCTTGTTAGAGCATTTGGTTGTAGAACTTCTCCGGGTTTAACTACCAGAGGTGAAATTCTATCTATCCCTACACGTAAATCTCTTGAATGTCGCGTAAGAATAAACTTTAAAAATGGGGTTAACTCAACAGAGTTTGGAGCTTTGCAAACATCTTTAATAAATTTGGCGCATAGTTTTAATTGTTCCTCGTCAGTCAATTCAACAAAATGTCTTTGGTGGGGCCCAGAATATTTAGCATTTTTTGGAAGCGGCCTTTCTGCCCCTTTTGGAGGAGGTGGTGGAGGTGGGGGTGGGGCTTCTTCAAAAGGTGGTGCCGCCGCAATTACTTCGGCCAATTTGGCTTTATCTATCGTCACTCTCTTTCCTAAAATTATAAAAGATTTTGGTAAGGTCCATTCTTCCAACGGAATCTCGAGTTTAGGATCAATTTTGCGCATTGCTAACATCACTCCTTCCAGGGGTTCATCTAGTCTTAACAGGTCGGGCTGAGCAGTATTTACAGCGTGCCTTTTGCCACCGCGTTCTACGCCATTATCTATAAGTGATCCTGGTAAAACTCTATGCATTTCTTCAAACCACCGCGACCGTCTTGACCCAATTGAGCCACTACGAGGCGGACTCTCAACATCGTTTGGAATTGCCAAAACTTCAGCATTTAACAAGCCAGGTTTAAAGAATTCTCCAGGCTTTGTTTTCCCTAAAATAAAAGCTATTGCTGAGGCAAAGTAAGGGGTTGGTTTTTTAGCTTTAGATTTTGCCACAATTGCCTCGGCCGAAGCTAATTGGATGTCTGCCATAGTTAATCTAGGGATGATTTTGTCATGACCTTCGGCTGGGGCCGCTGGCGCTGCCGCAGGCTCTGCGGCCGGTTCGACCGGAGGAGTCCCACCACCTAAATCATCTCCATCTTCGCCATCAGCCACAGCTGCCGGAACATTCCTAGGCGGAGGTGTGCCATCTTGAGGCATTATTACCGGCGATGGGAGCTTTCGCAATTCTGCTTCCACGATTTTCAATAATTCTTCGGCGACATCGCCATCTACCTCGTAAGTAGCATGTTTAGTGCGCGCCCCAACAAGAGTTATTAGTCTCGGATCAATTTTCATAATTCCTAGCTTCGTCTGATATTTTTTTTGTTCAGCCATACTCCTAGTAGTGGTGTTTTCTAAAGTTTGTCCTGACTGCAAAAAGAATTGTCCAAATTCTTTTGAAGGTACTTGCAATTCATTATCACGCCGCGCTAAAAAGAAAGCTAAGGCCGGCGCATACACCAAGCTACGGGGACCAACTTTTTTGATGGCTATTTTCCTAGCCAATTCAACTCTTAATTCTGGCATAAGACGTCGGAAAATTAACCTTAAAGGAAAATCTCCAACCACTTCGGCCGCCTTAGCTGGAGCAGCTTGGGGCGTTGGAGGTGTCGCAGGTTCGGGCTGTGGGGTAGGAGTTGGGGCCGCCGGAGATCCGGCGACCGGCTCTGTTGGGCTGTCGCCTCCGGAAGTCGTTTCCGTGGCAACTTCATCATCATTCATCCCCGCGGCTTTACGGAATTTTTCCAAAGAAATTTTTCGACCTAAAATAGTATAAGATTTAGGAAATTTAAAAGACGTAATTGGCAGGCCTGGGGTGACCTCGGCCATGGCATCTTCAGCAATAGCCTCCAAATCAACGTCCAAAAATTGATCTACACATTCTGGGTCAATGCGATGTTTACGACTGTTAGACTCGTGAATAATTGCGCCTGAAAAAACTTCATCCAAACGTTTTAAACCTTTTCTCATTCTCTGTGAAATACGGCTAGCAGCCAACCCATCACCTAAATTTTCACTAGGTTTTTTTGCAATTCTTAATAAATCCCCGGAAGGGCAAAAACGTTTTTTATCATCTTTGGAGCCTGGGATAGTCGCAAAAAGTCGATGTAAAAGTTTAGCATCTAAAGGCTGAGATTTGGCAGCTTTTCTAAGTAAATATCTAGCGTGTGCGGCTTTGAATCTATCGGCTCCAACAGTCATTTTGTGTTGGGTTTCTGGGGTTCGAGGGGCCTTTGCAACTGGTTTTACCACGGGTTCTGCTGGAGTTCTTCTTTGAAAATCCTCAAGTTGCATTCCTTCGGCTCTAAATTGAGCGGCTAAAGTTGCATGACGACGTACAAAATCACGCAAAGCTTTTGCTTCATCTTCAAGAAGAACGGCTTGTTCGGCATAGAGGGCAGCCATTCGGTTATGTTGATCAGTCCGAAAATTTAAAGCTTTTAATTCTGTTTTTGGCGCTGAACTTGCAGTTTCCATTCCCATAATCCGTTCTATATTTAAGCGAATAGTTTTTCCAAAAGAAGAAATCTCTGACATTTCAAATTGTTCGGGGTCAGCCTCGGAATCCACAAATTCCATAGCCCGACGAATCGCAGCAATTTGTTGCTCCACGGGTAAAGTCAGAGGCTCATTAATCCAAATAGCTGAGGATGAAACATGAAAAAATGAAGGCCACGCAGATTCAATCGCTTTCAAAACACGTTCACAAAAATCATCAACCTCTTCCTCCTCTCCTGTCAAAGGCGTTAAAATATAATTAATTCTACGCATTGGAACATGGCTCCCTCCTGTAAGGCAAGCCTGCACAACCGCTGACGCGGCTGTTCGAACATCGCTCGAAACATTAGTAACAACCTCTGTTGCCAATTCTTCGGCCAGAATATTTTTTGGAATAGCAATTTTAGCTGCTGGTGCGCCAGATGGAGCACCCTCTTCTGAGGGGGGCATATTGTAGGGTGGGTTGGGGTTTCGATAACTAACCTACATCATAGAATAATCTCCTGTCAAAAAAAATTCTCCCCAAAATGTCTAAAATCGTATACAATGCGATTCGCGCGTCAAATATTGTTGCGCAAAATCATTAGTGGCCGTTTATCGCGGCCTCAACAATGCGGAGAGGTGCCAGAGCCTGGTTGAATGGAACAGTCTTGAAAACTGTCGTCCCGCTTGCGGGACCGTGGGTTCGAATCCCACCCTCTCCGCCATCATTGTATGAAAACTTCCCTCAAAAAAGGTTTTAGCTTCGGACTTACTTCTGGGATCATCACGACCCTGGGGTTGATGGTGGGGCTTTATGCAACCACTCATTCGCAAACCGTAGTGATTGGAGGAATTTTAACCATTGCCATTGCCGACGCGCTTTCTGATGCCATGGGTATGCACATTTCCGAGGAATCTGATCGCAAAAACACCACGCGTGAAGTTTGGGAGTCCACGATTGCCACTTTTTTCGCCAAGCTTGTTTTTGCTTCTATTTTTATTATTCCCGTTCTGTTGCTCCCACTTGATACCGCAATTTTAGTCAGTATTTTGTGGGGGATTTTGGTGATTGCGGCTGTTAGTTATTCCATTGCCCGCGATCAAAAAGAAAAACCGCTCCATGTGATTTTTGAGCATTTATTTATTACGGTCGTTGTAATTGTGGCCACTCATTTAGTGGGGGGAGCCATCGCCAATATTTTTTAAATTAAAAAACTATGTCCTTAAAAGACACCTACTCCGAAATCAGCGAAAAGAAAACTTCCAAACTTGGATATTTAATTCTAATCGCACTTTTTATATTCATAGTTTCCATTGGGCAAACAATTTTTCATGACATTCAAGATATTCCCAATAACCCCGAAAATCCCAGTTACTGCGCCAGTAATTATGGCGACAATTTAACAAATTTAACCTATAAATCACGCTGCTACTTCAGCGACACTGATGTTCGTTATGGTATTGACGATTTAATCGAAGGAATCGATCCCACCATCGAAGAGATCATTGACTATAACAAAGCAATTAAATCTAAAACAAACACTTTAGACGACCTAGACCGCGACGAATTTGTTCAAGATTACGGCCTTAGTTTGTTAGAAGAAATTGCCGAAGAAGAAGGAGTTTTTGATGAAGAAGAGTTGCAAGAAGAGCTCGTTGAATTGGAAGAAACAATGGCCGACCTTCAAGCCGAAATAGCGAACCTCGAAGAATCCCGCGACGATCTAATCGCTAAAATTCAACCACAATTAGACGAACTAGATGTCGCCTATGACGAGGCCCTAGATTATTACGAAACTCAAAAAGCTTGGTACAGCTTAAAGGCATTTGTTTTGAAATTATTTTTTGTATTACCGTTTTTTGGTCTTTTCTTGTGGCTTTATTTAAAACACAAACGCAAAGACAGCCCTTACACCATTATTATTACTTCAGTATTTTTTGCGTCCGTCGCTTTGTTTTTAGAAATTGTGCTGATCTTTCTTTATGATGTTTTGCCCAAGGCGTGGTTCATGTCGATTTTTGACTTTTTAATGGCCGTGGCCGCGCTTAAATATATCGTTTATTACGGAGCCGTGGCTTTGGTGATTGTAGTTCTTGGAGGAATTGTTTTCTTTATTCAAAAAAATCTCTACAACCCCAAAAGAGTTGCCCTTCGCTGCTTAAAAGATAACAAATGCCCAAGTTGTTCTTTGAGCTTAAAACTCAGCGAAAAGTACTGCGCTAAATGCGGTCATCAAATCAAAGACATGTGCGAAAAATGTGATCACCTTAAATACGTTGATTTGGACCATTGTCCGCATTGTGGGGAAAACGGGGAGGATTTGACATAACAACAAAGCAGCTTTAAATTAAGCACATCCAACCACCCTAACCCTTTAAAATGAAAGGCAATTCTCTAAGTAAAGGCCCTCAAGGTCGATCGGCTATTCCCGGTATAAATATATCTACAGAACATCCTCGTGGTTCTTCCCGTCCCCCAGAATTAGTAGCTTTAGAGCCATACCTTCAAGCTGCTAGCTCAATTGGCGGAACTACACAAATAGATCTCCCACCCGAACTTGTTCACGTTCTTAGGCGAGAAGCAGAAGAAGGAGACGTTGATGCTTGGGTTGGCGACAATCAATCTGAAGATCCGTGGGATCAAGAGCCTGGAGTTACCCCCTCTGGAGTTAGCATTGAAGACGCCTTAGCCACTATTCGAGAGCACCTCCAATCGCCTCAAGCAGACGGCATTAGACCTCCTGGTCCAGATACGGTATAAAAAGACCATGAAAATACCTAGTCTAGGAACCTTTGCCGGTGATGTAACTCGACGCGCCACAAATAGAGTATTGAGGCATTTTGCCGACAGAGCCTCAAAAGAGGATTCCACTGATGAGCCTGCTGCCGAGCCAGATCAGGCCCCCCGATTACAAGCTGGCGCTAAATTAAGTTTGCCTTTAGATCGGATTCTTGGTGATGGCTCCACAAAATTAGTTGTCTCGGGATTTTCTCTCCGCCTCAGAAAAGTATCCTTAAAAAAAGAAGAAAATGATTAAAGCTATAATTTGGGACATGGATGGTGTTTTGGTGGAATCCGAAGCTATGCACGTTCAAGCCGAGGCAGAACTTTTAAAAGAATACGGTTTGGATTTGACGAAAGTAGACTCCACGAAATTTATGGGGATGAAGTTGAGTGAGTATTTTGGGGCCATTGGCAAAGAATTTGGGATAGAGTTGCCGGTAAAAGAAATTATTAAAAAACATTCCGAAACTTTGCGCGGATATTATTCCGGGAAGTTCCCGATTGTGCCCCATGCTCCAGAAGTTTTGCGTGAACTTAGTAAAAAATTCCCCATGGCTTTAGCTACTAGCACTCGTCGCCGATTAGCAGAATTGTATTTGGAAAGATTGGGAGTTACGGATTGCTTTCAAGCTATTGTGGGGGGTGATGATGTCCCGCACGCTAAACCAGACCCTGGGATTTTTCTGTTGGCTGCCGAGAAATTAGGAGTGGACCCGCGTGACACGATTGTTATTGAAGATTCTACACACGGGATTCACGCGGGGAAGGCCGCCGGGGCCACGGTCATTGCGCGCAAAGCAGATCACAACAAAAGTCAGGATTTTTCGCAAGCAGATCACATAATCACGGATTTACAAGAATTGCTAAATCATAGTACAGTTCTTTCCTGACTTTAAAATTTGTACAGATGAGGGAAGAGCAACTGCACGAAAATTTAACCATAGAAGATAAATTAGATGAATTGCGTAATGTTCGTGAACAAATCGAGAGGAAAGAAGCAATGCTCACCAAAAATCTTTACGAAGTTTTGCCGCATTTAGGTTGTTCCGAGGTGATTAGACTTTTTGAGCAGCTTCATCATATTTCGCCTTTTGCTCTACAGCCATTAGAGCGTTTTGTAGAAAGAGAATTAAGACAACGTCTTAAAGGTGCTTTTTATGGAAATCGACCAGAAAGAGAAATCCCCCATGATCCGGTCACGCATATTCGAATTGAAACTCCACTAGCCACCAATCGTGAAACCACCGCTCGTTTAGTAATTTATGGAAGAGAAGATTTAGAGAGTTTGCTAAGAGATCCTCCGCAGGGAGGCCGGCTAGCCACCGAGCATACGCAGATTATTTTTGGAGACAAAACAGCTTATATTAGCTTAACAGAATTAAGGCCTTTTATTGAGTGGATTGAAGATCGCACTTATCAATCGGAAATGATCCCGGGATTAGAGGGGATTGGTGATGCGGCGGATGAAACCGATGAAGACAGAGCATCTCGCGAGCGCGAAGCAGCCGACCTAGAAGCCGAAAGAGAAGCTGCTCTTGAGGTTCGGCAGCAGGAGGTCGACGCTACTTTACGCGCGCAAACAGCGAGAATTAGAGGCCATCAAGAAGCTTTAGGAGAATTAGGTGAAGACGCAAATGTTGCCAGATTAATGCGTGGCCAAGAAACAGAAATTGATTTTGATAGTAGTGGAGCGATTACCGCGTCAGTGAGTTATGTGCCGCGAAGTAGCGTTGCACATTCTACTATGACCGCTCGGAGGTCCTCAGAAAAACCATTTGCCGACGACGTGGTTGGTGGGGCAAGAAGAGCTTTTCAGGGAATAAGAAGCAGACTAGGAGGAGAAGAAGCAGATAGGGATGTTTTGGGACCAACCGTTCGCAGACTTATTGGTCAACAACTGGATACCGGAGAGCATCCAGTTGCTAAGGACGGAAGAGGGCAAGAAGCATTAAGCAGTCTGCCTCCTGAGGAACCAGAAGTTGAAGTTCCAGCGATTCAATCTCCGGTAGTAGATTTAAGACCACCGCCACTTACTGAAGAAGAACAACGCATTAAACGTCTGCTACACGAGTCCAACTTACTTTTAAGAGGGGTAAAAGTGTGGTCTGAAGGAATGAAGGAAATCATTGAAAGTTTAGATTCTAGCATTGCCGAAACTAATGTTAAACAAGCCTGGTCGCTAATGAAGGGTTTAGGCTCAGCGGATCTAAAGGGACTAGCTCCGCGTTGGATTCAACAACTTTTGCAAGGCTTGATTAAGCAAAGACGATTAGATATTCACGTTGATTCAGTTGAATGGGGCCAAAAACGCGGGGATTTAAGGTTTATTTTTGTGGGGAATCCTGACGAGATTAATAACCTGCTGCAACCTTTGCAGGTTTTAGATAAAGAAGCCGAAAGGGTTACCGAATTTGAGCTTTCCATTAATAAGATTTTGGAATTCTGGAAAACTGGTAAGCCAGTTATTGAGCCAAGTTTGCGTATGGCTAGAGTAAAAGAAGGCTTAGCAGGAGATCAAAGGCCCTAGAGAAGGCGCTGCTTCATGATTTTTGTGGACTTCCCTCTCTAAATCGCCTAAAATCGTAGTCGCGTTCCTTTAAATATTGCGGAGAGGTACTCAAGTGGCTGAAGAGGCGGGTTTGCTAAACCTGTAGGGTGGTGTATGCCGCCGCGAGGGTTCGAATCCCTCCCTCTCCGCCAGCCAAATAATTTAAGACATGTTTTATTATGAGAAAGAAACCTTATTGGATTTTAGGGGTGGTTTTAGTAATTGGATTATTAGCCGGGATTGGGTGGGTTACTAAAAAAACACAAACTCCGGTAGAAGAGCCGGTTGAAACAATCGCTGAGGTAGCTGAGGTGGTCGCTGAAGCCGAAATTTCCTCTGAAATGCCCCGCGGCACGACTCATCCGAGTTTTGAGATTACTGTTTATGATGAAAATCAGGCCTACAACGGAACCACGCTTTTTGTAGATACCCGGGATAATATAATTTATGAAGTAAATATGTTGGGAGAGGTGATTTGGGAGTTTACGCCGCCAGACGAATGGCTTGTTTACAAAAATATAATTGGTTTGGATGTAGAAAAACTTGAAAATGGAAATGTTTTGATGGTGATTAGTGGTTCGGGAATTTACGAAATTGATAGTTCTGGGAATTTAATTTGGTCGCACAGTGATCCAGATGTTAGTCATGATGTGGATCGTTTAGAGAACGGGAATACGCTTTATATTTTTGGGAATAATGATGAGGCAGGGGATGCGAATGTTAAAGAAGTGACATCAGCCGGAGAGTTAGTCTGGGAGTGGAAGGCTAGTGATCATTATGAATACGTGGATACCGACCAGTTTGCAGCGCAAGGTTGGACGCACGTGAATGGAGCGCAACGGTTAAGTGATGGGACTACTTTAATTAGTTTAAGAAATTTTTATAAAAGTGTAATTGTAGATGGGAGTGGTGAAATTGTGCGTGAATATGATTGGGCTAGTTTTGGAGCAAACGTGGACCCGCATGAACCGCAAATTTATGAGGACGAAGAAATGCTTTTAGTTTGTTTACAAAATGATTCGCCTTACGAGGCCGTTCAAATAAATCTTGAAACTGAGGAGATAGAATGGGCTTATAATCATCCTGCTTTTCGAACTGCTCGTGACTGTGATCGTTTACCAAATGGCAATACTTTGATTGTCGGGGTTAACAATGGTGGCACGGGAAATGCTGTGGATATGATGGATGATTATTCAGTAATGGTAGAAGTGACTCCTGATAAAGAAATTGTTTGGGCTTTGAAAATCATTGATGAAACAGTCGGGAGTAAACCTGGTTGGTTTTATAAAGCAGAGCGGTTTGGGCTTTAAATTTATTGTACCTATTCGCCAAAGAAGAGCTTAATTGTTTTTGGTCGGCTCATACGGTACAATTATCTTAATGATTTTTAACCTCTCAAAATGCAAAAAAATTATATAAATTTGGATCTCGATCCCTTAGTTGGAGGCAAATATATGCTGACGGTTTTTCATATAGTGCCAAAAGAAGGGCATGATTTGTTGGGCACTGCTTCTGAAGTAGCTTCGGAGTCTAGCACTGGTTCTAATCTTCGAGTTGGGACTGCTACTGATTTTTCTGATGATTTGAATGCGATTGTTTATAAGATTGATGAAGAAAAAAATCTTGCTTGGATTGCTTATCCATGGCGTATTTTTGATCGCGGTGGGAATGTGCAAAATTTACTTACTTTTGTAGTGGGAAATGTGTTTGGAATGTCTGATGTGGTGGCTTTGAAGGCCTTAGATTGTTGGATGCCAAAAGAGATGTTGGAACATTACGATGGGCCGTCGTCCACAATTCAGGATTTGAAAAAATATCTTAATATCGACGGCCGTCCAGTACTCGGTACAATCGTGAAACCCAAAATTGGACTTAAGGCCAAGGAGTTTGCCGAGGTCTGTTACCAATTTTGGAGTGGTGGCGGGGATTTTGTAAAATTTGACGAACCTCAAGCTGATCAAGACTTCTGCCCATTTAACGATTGTGTCGATGAAATCCGCCTCGCCATGGATCGCGCCGAAGAAGAAACTGGCGACACTAAAGTTATGTCTTTTAACATTTCTGCACCAGATTTTATGATGATGCAGGAACGTGGTGAATACATTAAATCCAAAATGAAACCTGGTTCATACGCATTTTTAGTTGATGGAATTACCGCTGGTTGGAGTGCTGTTCAGACCGCCCGCCGTTTGTGGCCAGAGGTGTTCATTCATTTCCATCGCGCCGGTCACGGGGCGTTTACTCGAAAAGAAAATCCAATTGGTTTCTCCGTGCCATTTATGACCATGATGGGTCGACTATCCGGCGCATCTGGTATGCACACCGGGACAGCTGGAATTGGAAAAATGTCTGGATCTAAAAAAGAAGATATCACCGCGGCTCACGCCGCTCTTTTCCCCGAGTCCGAAGGCGATTACTTTAAGCAAGAATGGCACAACATCAAGGGTACTTGTCCTATCGCCTCCGGAGGCTTGAATCCCGTACTTTTGAAACCCTATGCCGACGCCGTAGGAACAACTGATTTTATCACTACCATGGGTGGCGGCGTCCATTCTCATCCTGGTGGGACTGCTGCTGGCGCTGCTGCGCTGCGCCAAGCTTGTACCGCCTGGGAAGAAGGAATCAAACTTACGGAATACGCCAAAGATCACGAGGAGCTCCAAACTGCGATCGATTTCTACACCGAAAAAGTTCCGTACACCAAAAAATATCTTGAATAGTTTTGGGCCTCGCGCCCGCAACATCGCGCTTCGCGCCATAAATTTTTAACCTCCTAAATTATGCGAAAAGTTCTGATTGCTATCGGCGGCCTTGGTTTTATTATTGGAGGCTGTGTAGTTTTAGTTTTCACTCTTACGGCCGGCCTTCCAGCCGCTGCTGACGACTTTTTTATGACCGCCGCCCAAGGTGATATGCAAGCTGCTTACGATCAAACTTCTGTTGGATTTAAGGAAGAAGTCACTTTGCTCCAAATGGTTGATTTTTTAGATTATACGGGGCTCGATGGTTATGAAAGTGCTAGTTGGTACAATCGTTCTTTTGAAAATGATATTGGTTATTTAGAAGGAACAGTTACCACTACCGAAGGTCAAGCCATCCCACTTTTTATAGACCTTTTAAAAGAACAAGACACCTGGAAAATTTATTATATGGAACTTTTACACCCTGACGGCCCATGAAACAGCTTCGCGTCCGCATCCCCGGTAAGATTATAGAAATCCCTTATCTGATAATTAAAGGCAAAGAAAAGGGACGACGTTGCGTATTAACCGGTGGAGTTCATGGTGACGAAGTAAATGGGATTGCCTTAGTTCAGAAATTTATTGAATACGCCCGTAAGCACGAATTAGAAGAAAATCTTAAAGGTGAAATTATAGTTTTCCCAATTCTCAATTCTAGTGGTTTTAAAAAACATATACGCCAAATTGCTTACGATAAAAAAGATTTAAATCGTAGTTTTAATCGCAAAGACAAAACCGCTAGCAACTGTATTGCCAATGCCTTGGAGC
Source organism: Candidatus Peregrinibacteria bacterium (assembly GCA_018659585.1). Taxonomy (GTDB): domain Bacteria; phylum Patescibacteriota; class Gracilibacteria; order UBA1369; family UBA12473; genus JABJMC01. Next base: position 9,269 of record JABJMC010000017.1, on the reverse strand, counting down.
GAAAATTTTATTCCAAAGCCAGCATTGCTATTGATTGTCATGATTCTGGCGAACGAAACATGCTTATTCCGCATACCCGTGTGCACCGCCACGAAAGTAAATTATGTACGGAATGCACTCATCAAATGGCCCGGGCTTTTGGTTCCAAAATTATTGTGGAGCGCAAAGGAAAATCTGGCATGCTAGCCGTGGAAATGTCTAAAAAATACACTCTTCCGGTTTTAACAATCGAAATTGGCGGCGCCTTAAAAGTTGCCCATGATTTTCTTCATCAGGGCTTAGAGGGGATTATCAATGTTCTTAAACAACAGGATTTCCTCCCTGGAGAAGCTCATTTCCCTCGTAAACAATATTATCTTCGCGATCGTTATGGTGTGCCGTCCAAGGCTACGGGAATTATTCGTTTTAAGAAAAAACTAGGCCAACGCGTTCATCGTGGCGATAAAATTGGCTCTATTTACATTCCCCGCAAAGCCCGAGAAGAAGATTTAATTTCACCTATGTGCGGCTTGTTATTTTCCATTCAACACGCCGATGCCATTGCCAAGGGCGAAACAATTTACTCCATTTTGGAAGATAAAAAATGTCATACTAAACGCCGGCGAACCGCCCGTTTATTTGAAGAAATCAAAAACATTCAGATGTAACCCCCTTTATTGTGAGTCTTTTCATTCTTGCCATTGCACCGTCTATTGCTTTGATAGTTCTTTTTTATTTGCGCGATAAATATGACAAAGAGCCTTGGGGGTTGTTAGTAAAAGTTTTTTTATTAGGTGCTTTAGCTATTGTCCCGGTGGCGTTTATTGAAATGGGTTTGTTTTGGGTTTTTGGATTAGATCCGTACGTACCCAGTAGTTTGCTTGCCAATCTGTTATCAGCTTTATTTTTGGTAGCTGTTATTGAAGAAGGCGCCAAGTTTTTTATTGTCCGCAAGTTTGCCTGGAAGAAAAAAGCCTTCAACGAACCTTATGATGGCATTATGTATGCCGTCATTGCCTCTTTAGGTTTTGCTACCATTGAAAACATTTTGTACGTACTGCCCATGGGTATAGAAATCGGTCTTTTACGCGCTTTTTTAAGTGTCCCAATGCACGCCTTAACTGCCGTGATTATGGGTTATTACATTGGTTTAGCTAAATACAGCAAAGATCCCTACGTTACCCGTCATTTAGTAAAAGGTTTTGTAGTGGCTGTACTTTTCCATGGATTTTTCAACTTTTTTGTTTCCAGCCAAGTAGAGTTTTTAATTGGAATGGCTCCAATATTAATTGGTTATGCCTGGTTAGTAGGTTTAAGAGCTAGTAAATGGCACGCCGAAAATTCGCCTTTTAAAAAGAAGTAGAGTTTGACAAAGTCTCTTTAAAAGGATAAAAAGACTCCTTAGTTTTAAACATTTTTTTTTGGATCGAGATTCTTTAAAAGAAAGAACAGACACCCCTGAAGTAGATACTTCTAATCATCCACACGTACTAAAGGTGGGTGAAATTAATGATGCCTCGCTCTCAGAAACTTTAGAATCCATGCGTGTAGCGATTAGTTATTTATTAAAACTGCATGGACATGTTTTAGTTATCCAATCTACTATTATAAGGGGAGACAGAGCGCCTTTAAGTCATGACGAATTAAAAGAAATGGCTTCTCTTGAAAACCAAGCAAAAAAAATAGCCACCTTCCTAGTTAAAATGTTTGCAGGGTCAGACGATAAATTAGAAGAGTGGAAGTTGCAGCGATTTTTAGAAATGATTTTAGGGGATAGTAAATTACAAGCCGAAAGTGATTTAATAGCAGTAATTGATGGAATAAGGCGAGTTGGCAAAAGAAATGGCACACCTTTGAGTTTTGATAGATCCGCTTTGGGGAATTTAGCTAGAATTCGTAATCGGTTCGCTCAATTAAGCCCAGATGGAGATGATCGTTTTACAGTGGCTAATTTAGGCCGAGAAGCTTTTCGTCATTTAAAAAAAGGAGTTCTTCCAGTTGGTAATTTTGCGCAGAGCTTAATGCCTTCGACCAGCAATCTGCCCGGTGATTTCACTCCTTCAGCCAAAGCTCTAGCTCGGTTTTTAAGAGCAGCTGGGTTAGTTTCTCCAGATGGGGAATGGTTAAAAGAGGACCCTACAGCTCCTGAAGATATTCGATAGCCGCGTCTAATTGCGGATCTTCATCGTTTTCACGATTCTCTTTGGTGTATTCCACGACTATGTCAGGGTCAATTCCAACATCATCAATTGAACGATCAAGCGGAGTGTGCCATTTAGCAATGGTGTAGCGCAAACTAGAACCATCATCCAAAACATCCACCACTTGAACACTTCCTTTCCCAAAAGTAGTTTCTCCAATCAAAATTCCGCGTTCATAATCTTGAATTGCTCCCGCTAGGATTTCTGAAGCAGAAGCAGAACCTTCATTAATCAAAACCACCACTGGTAAATCTGCTAATCGAGAAGAAGCATTGGTATAGAAAATTTCATTATTAGCCTCATCACGTTGTTTAGTAATCACGGCTTTATCTTTTCCTTCAATAAAGTCAGACAAAATATCCACGGCTACATCCAAGTAACCACCACCGTTATAACGCACATCCAGCATCACTCCTTCGATATCTTTTAACAAAATTTCTTGCACCACTTCTTCAAACTCCACTTCCGTATCGTCATTAAATTGTGAAATAACAATGTGTACTAATTCTTCGTCATCACCATAATAAGTAACTTCTACAGACGGGACATCAACTTGAGCGCGTTCAATTTCTAATTCCACTGGTTCTTTTTCATCTTCTCGTAAAACAGTTAGGATTACCGTGGTTCCTTCTTCCCCTCGAATGGAGGTAATAGATTCGAACAAAGTCATTTCTGCCACTAAATTACCATCAATTAAATAAACCACATCAGCTGGCAATAACCCAGCCTCTTCAGCAGGAGAGCCTTTTAACGGAGCAATCACCACTAAATCACCATTTTTAATAGTTAATTCCGCTCCAATTCCTACGTATTCACCTTCTAAGCTATGTCGAAAATCATTAGTTTCCGAAGGAGTCATAAAAACTGTAAACGGATCATCCAAAGCATCTACCATCCCTTTAATCGAACCATATAATTGCTGCTCTTCATCCAAAGCCAACACATCTACATAACCATCTTCCAAAATCTCATATGTTTCCCAAAAAAGACTTAAATTAAGAGGATAAACATCCTGTTCATCAGTAATTCCATTTAATTCATCGCTAACACTATAAAGAGCCAATTTCCATCCAACAAAAACACCAATCAAAACCAATATTACGAGAGAGAAAAACGAACGTTTTGGTTGTCTGAAGCGAGCCATGAAAAATTAAATTTAAGAATAAATCCTTTTTATAGAGGTTGCTCCTCTTTTTTCGCAATCGATTATAACGGCATTTAGAGTAACAGGCGAGTCTTCGGTAATAGTATGTTTAACCGGCATTTGCGTTAAAAATTGTTTAATAACCGGTTCAGGATCAATTCCAAGGGCGGAATTAGTAAGCCCCACAAAACCAGCATCCGTAATATAAGCAGTCCCTTTGGGGAGCAGCCTTTCATCAGCCGTCATCACATGTGTATGAGTGCCAATTATTGCAGAAACTCGTCCGTCAGCATACAAGCCCAAACAGATTTTTTCAGAAGTTGCTTCAGCGTGAAAATCCACAAAAATATAATCAAGATCTTCACTTTGGGTTTCCTCCAAAATTTCGTCTAATTTACGGAAAGGACAATCCAAATCATCTTTTACAAAAACTCTTCCTTGCAAATTAATTATAAGTATTTTTTTCATTAAAGGACCTTCCACGATCCGATAGCCACGACCAGGATTTCCTTTGGGATAATTAGCTGGCCTTAAAATATCAGTTTCTGACTTATCCATAATTTCAAAAATATTATGCTGCTGCCAAATGTGATTTCCAGATGTAAAAAAATCAATCCCCGCTTTTTTGAGCTCTTCATAATGTCGTGAATTCATACCTTTGCCATGACTTACATTTTCCGCATTCGCAATAATAAAATGTGGCGAATGTTCATCTTTAATAGCCGGTAAAAGTTTTTTAACGGCTTCTCGACCTGGGCGACCCACAATGTCTCCTAAAAATAGAATTCGCATAACGGGAGGAGTATAGCGGAAATCAGTGTTTTGAACAATTTTGAAAGAATTTGTTCATGTTTTTTTAATTTTCCGTTCATTTTTTGTTTAAGTTTTCGTAATGAAGAGTTGCTAATATGAATTTAAGAAAAGACCTTTGAAAGATAGGCTCCTTAAAAATTATTTTATGAAAAAACTTACTTTTATTATTGTTTTATTAACGTTCGTTGGTTGTATACGAGCGGATTTGGAGACTCTAATTTATCAGGACCCAGATGACCGATTTGTATTGGAGTATCCGGTCGATTGGAGCGTTACCAAAAGTCATGACGAAGTTCAATTTTGGGATTCTTTAGAAAATCCCAGCCTAAAAATGGCTTTATTTGAGACTCAAGCTAGTGATTTTGAGCAACTTCAAATTGGATTTGAACTGGATGACGACTTTTTGGAAATGGTCGTAGATTTTGTTGAATTACACGGCCTTCCAGTTATGATAAAAAAAGGTAGTTTTATGAGTGATTTTCAGGTTTATTATTATAATTTAGGAGAGGAAATAATTGGGTTTAGTGCTTATTACTCAGCGACAACACCAGGGCATTTAGACCAGGTGACGCAGATCCAACAATCGTTCCGAACGGGCTAACATCTCATGAAAGGAGACTAAAATGCCCAAAAACAAGTGGATTGTGATTTGGTGGTTGGCCGGCTTTTTGCCGGGCTGCCTGAGTGTCAGCAACACGGGCCAGGCCGGAGGCAAGGACTACGTGGACGAGCCAGACTGGAGTCAGAGCAACGGCGATGATGACAGTCAGTCCGACGATGACTTTGGCGACGACGACCTGCTCTCGGATGACGACGTGGGTTCCGATGACGACGCCGACGGTGTCGGTGGTCCGACCAGCGAGTTGCAGCTTCCTTTCTTGGAAGGGGAGGCTTGGCAGCTCACGCGGAGCTACAACGAGGGCTCGCACATGGACTACGGCTACGACTGGGTCGATGATCGGTACGCCTTGGACTTTGCGCTCGCGGGCTGCGATCCCTGGCGCAAGCCGATCTATCCGGTCCGCGAGGGAACCGTGGAAGTGGTTGGCTACGACGATGATGGCTACGGAAACTACGTGCTCATTGATCACGGTCAGGGGTACAAGTCCCGTTACGCCCACTTTGATGAAGCCCAGGTTTACGCTGGTCAGGAAGTGACGCAGAACGACGTGATCGGTCTGTGTGGAAACTCGGGTTATGTGCTGGGTAGCGCCTGTCCCGAACATCCTGGCACGCACCTTCATTTTGCCTTTTACAAGGACGGTGATGGCGCGGTGCCTGAGCCCATGTCTGGACACGTGGATTTTCAGACTGGCTGTTGGTATGGCCACCATGGCTATATCGATTGTGATGGGGACGGGTCGCCGGACGAGCCGTTGGGGGATGACGATGACGTTGATCCCGGCGACGACGACAGCGACTCCGACGACGACACCTGGGGCGATGACGACCTGGCTGATGACGACTCAGATCCCCAGTCTGACGACGACACCACCCCAGACTGTCTCGACAACGACGGTGATGGGTATGGAGTTGGTGCGGATTGCCTTGGCGAAGACTGCAACGACTCCCATTCGCAGATTTATCCCGGCGCCCCAGAACAGGAAGATGCCTGGGACAATGACTGCGATAGCCTCATCGACGAGGGCACAGACAGTTACGACGATGACGGGGATGGCTACACCGAACATGGTGGGGATTGCAACGACTCCGATGCCACCATTTCCCCTAGCGCCACCGAAATCGAGTGCGACGGGGTTGATCAGGATTGCTCCAGTAGCGATTTCTGCCCCGACCCCAACGACTGTGACTACACGGTCCCGCTCGAAATCTCCACCATCCAGGAGGCCATTGACTTGGCTGTTACCTCCGAAATCGTGTGCGTGGAAGCTGGCAACTACTACGAAGACTTGGTCTTTGTCGGCGAAGACATCACCGTGCGTTCGCTCGATGGCTGGGAGGCAACCCATCTCTACGGAGTGGGAACCGACATGTACGACCAAACCGTGTTGGCTGAAAACAACGAGACCAGCGCCACGGTTCTCGAGGGGTTCACCGTGCATGGAGTTGGTGGCCGCGTCATTGTCATGACCGGAGCTGCTCTCACTCTGCGTCAGCTCTACCTTCCGGTGACCGTGTCCTACACGGGCATCATCATCGAAAACAGTCCCGGCGCGGTCGTACACAACGTCCGCATCGAAGGAGCTGATAGTTACGGGATCATGATGGGCGGGGCCACCACGCAAGCCGAGTTATCCAACCTGGTTGTGTTGGATGCGGACCATTCTGGTCTGAATGTCAGCAATGACGCTGAGTTCACTCTCTACAACTCAGTCTTCTACTCCGAAGGCTATGGCGGTGTTTGGATCACCAGCGGCTATGGTCATGTGGAAAACTCCATTTTCATGGGGCATTCCTACTACGGCCTACACCTGGATGATCCCGCTTACACCCTGACCAGTGACTACAACACCAACTATGACAACGATCATGGTGATTGGAGTGTTTACGTCACCCCGGGGACCGGCAACACCACCGAAGATCCGCTCTTCACCGATCCGACCAACCACGACTTCACTCTGCAGCCCGGATCTCCCTGCCTCAATGCCGGCAATTCCAGTTCCTCCTACAACAACTCCGACGGAACCCGCAATCACAAAGGAGCCTACGGCGGCCCCTACGGCGAAAGCTGGTAGCACGATCCGTGCGTCCATAGCGCTCGCCCCTCCGCCCCACCTCAAAAAACCACCTCAAAAAGGCGGCCCCAATTCTGCGGGCCGCTTTATCTATTTTCTAAACAAGCATCAATAATCGCTCGAACGTCACCAACTTCTTCAGAAATAGTTCGTAGACTTAAATGAGCACCATTCTCTTCTACTTGCGCAAACCAATCTATTACTAGCTTTTGAGCCTCAGTTAAAAATCCTTCCAAGTCAGTCATTCGGATCCCTGGTTGCGGTTCTTCTAATGTCGTAGCTTCATACCCGCGCTTTCTTAACAAACGAGTTACTACTTTGGCCGCTGCTTCTTGGCCCTCCCGCATATAATTTGGATTAAACTGTGGCTGTTCTAAAACAGTTCTTAACCCTTTTGAAACACCATCTAATTCGTCTAAAATTTCTTCTTCACTATCTTTTGATGGATTACATTTCTCAGCAATATCCTCCGGTTCATCAACAGCATCAGGTTCAGTGACATTAAAAGAAATCAAAGCTGCATCTAAAAGAGCTGCTCCATCAACTTTCCTGTGTGCTTCTTCCGAAGAGGACTCTCGTCCTGCATCAGGGTCAAGGGTAGTAAGACTACTCATCTTAAGGGTGGATTATTAGTAGGGTTGGTTAATCTACTAAGAAACCCCTTATTTGTCAAGCCTCCTTTGGATCATGTATCCAAAAAGGTTCCCTCCAGCTAAGAAAAAACAGTCAAATTCCCATTTTTTTCTATATTTTTTTCAGCGGCGCCACACTAGCCGCCAATTTTTTAACCCCATGCTTCGCATCTTTAAATGCCACAGTAATCACTCCACCCTGCACACTAGCCACTACACCTTCTCCAAAAGTGTGGTGGTGCACCCGATCTCCTGGCGAATATTCAATTGTGTCTCCTGGCCCAGACAATCCATCATCTGGCAATTCATCCACCCCATCGTAAATCGGTTCTTGATCAGCGTAAAATCCAGTGGCTTTTTCTACTGGGACTCGCTTCATGCCACCATAGCGTTTGTCACCTTTGCGCGTCATATATTTACCCAAAATCCCACCAACTTCCTGGGCGGCTTCAGATAAAATAGAGTCATCATCGTAGTTTGTTTCCAATAATTCATCTGGCAAATCTCGCAAAAATTGTGATGGCGCATTTTGCTTCATATCACCATACAAAAGTCTTCTTTCTGCATATAACAGATAAGCACGCTCCATGGCTCGCGTTAATCCCACGTACATTAACCGCCTCTCTTCTTCTAATTCATTGGGATCAAACATACTTCTGGAATGTGGAAAAACTCCTTCTTCCATCCCACAAATAAAAACATTTCTAAATTCTAACCCTTTAGCCGAATGCAAAGTCATCAAAGTCAGTGCATTATCCCGATCATCAATTTTATCTAAATCCGAAATCAAAGCTACTTCCTCCAAAAAAGTTGATAATGAAATTCCTGGCTCCAATTTGTCATATTTACTCGCCACAGAAATTAATTCCTGCACGTTTTCAAATCTAGTTTCTCCTTCTGAACTACCATCTAATAAAAATTCTTTATAACCACTTTCTTCCAAAAAATGTTTAATTACTCCAGAGGCTGGATATTCTTTATTCACTTTTTGTAGTTTCAGAATTAAATCAAAAAATCGTTTCAAAGTTTTTACTTTTGTTTCTGGAAAACGGTTTTCCGCAATCGCTTCAAGATCTCGAATAATCGAGTAAAGTGGTTCATCACCCCGCGCTCGACTTAAATCATGCAAAACCTCCAGAGTGCGACTGCCAATTTTGCGTGGTGGCGTGTTTATAATTCTAAGCAAACTCACTGTATCCGCTGGGTTTTCAATCAAACGCATATAAGACAAAACATCTTTAATTTCCTTGCGCTTGTAAAATTTAACACCCCCCACAATTCGATAAGGAATTCCATAACGCATCATAGATTCTTCAATTACACGAGATTGAGCATTGGTCCGATAAAGCACTGCAAAATCACGATAATCAGGTTTCTCATGTTCTAAAAGTAGACGCTGAACCTCTTTCGTAATCATACTGCCTTCATCTCGTTCATCCATGGCTTCCCAAATACGAATTTTCTCGCCACCTTTTTGGGCGGTCCATAATTTTTTATCAGTTCGAGATTTGTTTTTTCGAATAATGGCATCACTGGCATCCAAAATCACCGCAGTTGAACGATAGTTTTGTTCCAGTTTTATAACCTTGGCCTCTTTATAGTCTTTTTCAAAATCCAAAATATTGCGCATCGTAGCCCCACGCCAACTATAAATAGATTGCCAATCATCACCCACTACACATAAGTTTCGATATTTTTCCGCCAGTTTTTTTATAAACACGTACTGAGCGTGATTTGTATCCTGATACTCATCCACAGAAATATATTTAAATCGTTCCTGTAATTCATCCAAAATTTGTGGTTC
>JABJMC010000016.1 GCA_018659585.1 Candidatus Peregrinibacteria bacterium | reverse complement strand
CTAAGCTGATTTGGGTCTGTCACATAAGCCTCCACCTCGCGCATAGCAACTTGATGCCACTTATTTAGTGCTAAATGATCTTCGTCAGGACACTGTGGATTTTTTAAATGTGGTGCCAACCAATCATCCCATAAACGCTCTGCCACCCCTCCCAAAAATCGCCTTCTATACTTCTCATCTTCTAAAGATCTTTGCATAGCTCCTGACGAGGCATCCATTAAAAAAATCAATCGTTCTCTAGCTGTATCTATAGTTTCACCCAAAGAAACTTTTTTAGGCTCCTCCTCTGGAATCACTATATCGCCAATAACACCAACTTTTGATCCAGTTCTAGCGCGAACTCTTTTTCTAAACTGACTAAAATCATTTAATCCTTCTGCTGGAATCACCAATACTTCTTGCGTCAAACCCTGTTCAACTTGAGCTGGCACCATACAATGCACACGAAAATCTTTATCCATTTCTCCTGGGCCATTAAGCCCTAAACCATGCTGTATTAACTCTGGTAAATCCTCCCATAAATCCAAAGGGTAACAAGGATCTTCGCGACGAGAACCAGCGTCAGAAATATTAGGCGGGCGCATACAAAAAAGTTTATTTTCCGGCTCGTATAAATATCAGAAAATATCGTTAAACTCAAGCAAAATCACCGTTAATCATGGTTTTTATGGGCCAACCTTTTAATTTTTGTCCAGCAAAAGGACTCCATTTGCATTTAGTAAATTCTGCCCCTGGGCCACCATTCTCCACCGTCTTTTCCAGATCCATATCCACAATTACCAAATCCGCATCCGCCCCAACTTCTAACCGCCCTTTTCCTATTAAATCAAAAATTTGAGCCGGCTCCGCGCACATTACGCGCACCACATCTTCTAGGGTTAATTGACCATTATTTACGGCATTTAGCATCAAAGGAAGTGAAGTTTCGAGCCCTGGGACGCCAGAGGGCGCCGCCCGATATGGTTGTTCTTTTTCGGATGTTAAGTGCGGCGCGTGATCAGTAGCCACCATATTTATCAGGCCATTTTTAATCCCTTCCATCAGAGCTTTACAATCTTTTTCGCGACGGAGAGGTGGATTCATTTTGGCAAAATTTCCTTGTCTCTCTAATTCTAATTCCGTCAAAAACAAATGATGTGGGGCTACTTCACAAGTAATTTTTTCAGATTTAAAAGCCGCAAACTCATCTAATTCTCGCTTGGTACTTAAATGACAAATATTTACCCGCGTCTCGTATTTTCTAGCTAAATGCAAAACCATTTTAGTAGACTGATACGCCACTTCCTCACTTCTTATTTTTCCGTGAATCATCGGATCATCTTGGCCTTCAAATAACTTCATGTTTTGCTGGATCATTACTTCATCCTCCGCATGCACACAAATTAATTTCCCAGCCTCAGCTACTTTGGCAAAAATTTCTTCCAAAGCCTCTTTTTTCGACACCAACAAATTCCCAGTTGAACTTCCTACATAAATTTTATAAGCAATTGCATCTGATTCCAAAAACTCATCCACATTCGTAGACCCATCTTCATTAATCGCGGCCCCCATATACAAATCAAAATCGACTTTTGCTTTAGAAGTCACCAATTCCCTCTTTTCCTTCAATAATTCGCGACTAATTGTGGCCGGTGAATTATTTGGCATATCCAAAACATAGGTAACGCCACCCGCCAAAGCCGCCGCTGTCCCACTTAAAAAATCTTCTTTTGCCTCCCCTCCTGGCTCCCGCAAATGAACATGTACATCAATCACCCCAGGCAACACAAATTTACCCTCACAATCCACAATTTCTACCCCTTCCTCACTTAAACCCTCTCCCATCTCCACAATTTTTCCCTCACGTACCAAAAGATCAGCCAACCGCTTACCTTTCGGCGTTAATAAAGTCCCATTTTTAAGGAGTAAATCTTTCATTATTTAATTTTAAATTTTTCCCAAAACCAAAGCCAGCAAAGCCATTCGAACCGCCACTCCATTCCCAATTTGCTCAAAATATTTAGCCCGCGGATCATCATCCACCGCTACTTTTAATTGATCATCCACTCTTGGTAATGGATCTAAAATAATCATTTCCTCTTTCGCCCCCTCAAGCAATTTAGGTGTAATTGAATAAACTCCCCGATACTTTTCAAACGCTTCCGCATTTTCAAATCTCTCTTCCTGAATTCGTGTATTTGAAAGAACATCAAATCCTCCAATCACCTCTTCTAAATCTGTTGTTTCACGAATTTCACAACCAGAATCCGTAAGCTCTTTTTTCAAATCTTCTGGCAATTCCAATCCCTGTGGCGCCACACAAATAAACTTTGGCCGCGCCTCCGCCGGGCCAAAATTCTTAATTAATCGACATTGTGAATGAGCCACTCGACTATTCTTCATATCCCCAACTAACCCATAAGTGAGCCCTCCAAAATGTCCAAATTTCTTATGAATTGTATAAATATCTAAAAGTCCCTGCGTCGGATGATTCGCCCCTCCGTCTCCTCCATTCAAAACCGGCACCTCCGAACCTTCTGCTAACTCTTTAACCGCCCCCTCAACCGGATGCCTCATCGCAATCACATCTGCAAACTGACTTACTGTCTTCCCCGTATCATAAAGACTCTCCCGCTTTTTAATCGACGAACTCTCATTCATCGTATAATTCGAAATAACACTTCCCCCCAACCGCAACATAGCCGTTTCAAAACTAAACCGCGTCCGAGTAGAAGGCTCAAAAAACAACGTTGCCAAAACCTTCCCCTTCAACAAATCCGAGGCTTCTTCCTTTTGCGCATACGGTTCCATCTCCTTCGCCACCTCCAAAATCCGTTCAATCGCCTCCTTCGAAAGCGTACGTGCAGATAAAAGATGTTGTCCTTGAAAGTTCATCGCTTAGAACGATATCTCATGTAACCCAAAAAAACAATATCCTACTTCTCCCCCTCAACCCTTTCCCACCAATCAAATGGAAACTTCGAATCAGTGCCTCCAAGTGTAATATCACATTTCCTTAAAAAATCTTCTAACAACCCCATAAATCGACTCACCGACCGATGCAACTCCGCTACCAAAGCTTCTCCTCCCATAGCTGAATTAGCGCGCGCTATTCGAGCTGGGCCATCTATTTCACCATCTATATAACCCTGCTGACTCGCTTCTCCCACTAAAACATTTCCATTAAATATCACTCCGTTTTGCACTCCATTCGGCTCATGATCCGGCACCGATACTCGCCCCGCCGAAACAGCAAAAACCTCATCATCAATTGAAAAAGCACATCTGAAATCTCCTCTAAAAAACTCCACGTGAGTATCCACTTCCGTATTTCGATGAATCACAACATCATCAGGAGTTTCTAACACCCATTCACACTGCCCATGCAAATCACTCAACGTATTACGAGTGTCTCTACTTGGCATATTCTCTGTCCAATTACTGCGTGGCAACACCGCTGGGGCAGAATCATGCTGCACCTCCTGCAAAGTCACGGTTGGCGGATCATTATCAACCGGCACAAAAGGACCAACTGGCACTGCCTCTCTTAAAGCCGCACAACCTGTTTGCGCTGCCAAAGTTGTGAACAAAAATACCGCTGGAGCTTTCCCTAAAGACATTCTTTAAAATTAATTTTGGAGGTTATTATAACCTACTCCTCCACCGTCTCCAAGTAAGTCTTGCCGTTATTGGAAATTACAACCCAAGAAGATCTTCCATGTTCGCGTAAATACTCTTGCGAACGTTTTTGGTCATCACCATATTCTTCTGGAATAATCAAAGCCCACTCTGCCCCAGTTTCATGATCAGTATCAACATCCAAAATTCTCACATAATTTCCAACTGGTAATTGACTTTCTCTTCTTGACCTACTCCCTGGAACTTCTGATACATACCCCAAAGGCATATTACGCACATTCAATCCTCCATTTTTAGAAACTTCTCCATCGGGATCTACCACCCTCATAACACGAGGATGCTCAACTTCTTTTTGCACCAACTCCACAACTTTTTCTACTGCTTCCTTAGTAATCGGACTAGTATCCGCATTTCGATGTATATTGCTATAAGGATGAAAAACATACGCATCTAACTGTATTTTTCCATAATGATCAAAATCCCCACAAGCAGCACTCTTAGTAATATAAAGTGTAGTTATTTCACTTAAATCACTGTTCGCTATCTCTACCCGCCAATAATGAGTCATTCCTAATCCACCCTCACCACTTTCACCATGGGCAAATTCTTGATATTCAATTCGAATTCCATAATCTTCATCTTCATAAAACCGAGCATAAGAATGAGAACTTTCATAATCTGTCCCTCCTCCAAAATAAGAGCGATCTGAAATTTCACCAGGCAAAATATTATCTAACATAGGTGCCAAAGATTGCACAGCTTCATTAAGACTTTCTAAACCTTCTACTCCGTATTCACTTATAAAGTCCGGGGCCTCAGCAAAGCTCTCTGCAAATTGAACTAAACACTCCCTGGACGAAAAATTTTCCCTATTACCAGGCCCACCTGAAGGAGCCGCATTTTGAAAAACTAAACGGTTACTAAAAAACATGTTTATTTTTGTTAAATTATTCCAATTATCATACCAGAAAAACAACCTTTTTGCAATCTTCTTCACCACCCAATCTACCCAAAATACGAAACTCCATTTTGGAAAATCTTCATACCTTGCCCTTCTTCTGGCAAAGCAACTCCTTCACGCTCGGCTTTTTCCTTAATCAAAGTCCAGTTATCTTGATTGTAGAAAGTCCAATTACGTTCTGGGTGTGGCATCACAGCCATAATTCGACCACTAGGGTCACAAATTGCCGCCATATCTTCGACCGCACCATTTGGATTATGTGGGAATTCACCGCCAGCTAATGAACCATCAGGTTTAACATAACGAAAAGCTACTTGATCGCCTTCGTTTAACTTAGCAATCACATCTGGTTCCGCATAAAAATTCCCTTCTCCGTGTGAAACTGGGCAACGCAACACATCAATCCCCTTAGTCCAAACACATTTTTCACTAGTTACTTTCATATCTATCCAGCGACACTCATACCGCGCCGTCTTATTATGCATCAACGCAACTTCACGTTTACCAAACTCGTAACCTGGGACAAGCCCCAAATTCGCCATAATTTGGCAACCATTACAAATCCCGATTACCAACTTATCTTGTTGCACAAAATCGTGCACTTGTTCCCATAAATGATTACGAACTTTGTTAGCATAAGCATTTCCAGAGCCAGTATCATCCCCATAAGAAAATCCGCCGGGGAAGGCCATAATTTGAAAATCTTTCATGCTACTTCGACCATCAATTAGGTCATTGACGTGGATGATTTCGGTGTCAGCTCCGGCTTTTTCGAACACATACGAAGTTTCTTCTTCGCAGTTAATTCCATAACCGGCCATGACTAGTACTTTAGGTTTAGACATTAGAATCCTTTAAAAGTTAAACGGTAATTTTTATCTAGGGTAGAAGTATCAGTATCAATTACAGTTTGGCCTTCCAAATCTGTTAGAGTGAATTTTTCATCTTCGCGAACTGTGCCAATTTGCGCTAGCGGAAGATCAGTAAACAAGGCTTCAAACTCATCTTTCTTAGCTGGATTTATACTCATAATTAAACGACCTTGGCTTTCGGAAAAGAGCAAATGATCAGGACGAGTTACCTCACCTTTTACTGGTAGATTTTCTAGCGAAATATCCATTCCAAGTTGTCCGGCCACTGCTTTTCGAGCTAGAGCCACTCCAAGTCCACCTAAGAGTACACTTTCACAAGAAGTTAAAAGTCCAGCTTGAATTGCTTTTTCAACAGCGCGGTAAATCTTCATATTTTTCTCAGCATCAACTTTTGGAATGTTATTCCCAATAAAGCCAAGTTGTTCAAAATATTCACTCGCCCCAAGCTCATCACTTGTTTCCCCGACCACGTAAACCAAATCACCAGGGAACTTAACGTCCAAAGTTACAGATTTTCGATAGTCCTCCATTACCGCCAAAGAAGAAATCAACAGAGTCGGTGGCACAGAAATTTTCACGGGATTTCCGTCTTCATCATATCCTTTAAAGTCATTAAACATACTGTCTTTTCCAGATATAAACGGTGTTCCATAAGCCGTGGAATAATCATAACAACCACGCGCGGCTTCTTTTAATTGTCCTAGGCGTTCTTCTTCGTTTGAAGAGCACCAGCAGAAATTATCCATAAGCGCGAGATGATCTAATGGGCCACCAATTGAAACAATATTTCGAATCGCAGAATCAATCGCACAAGCGGCCATGTGATAAGTGTCGATATCACTATATTTAGCGTTAATCGCCTGCGAAACAACCACACCCTTCGTAGAATTCAAAACCGGTGCCATCACCGAAGCATGACCATTTACTCGGCCTTTACCATGCAGCGGACCAACAATAGTTTCGCCCTGCACCACATGATCATATTGATGTGAAATAAAATCAAAACTAGCTAAATTAAGTCGCGCCATCATGGTTTGCAGCGTATCTGTTAAATCAGCTGGGCATTCCATATCTGGTTCATCATGAGTTTCTTTTGTGTAAGTCGTAGTTAGTGTTTTGTGAGGGAGTCCGTCATGAAGAAAAGAAAGTTCCAAATCCATAATTTTATCGCCTCCAGAAACCACTTCACATTTCCCAGAATCATTAAATTCTCCAACCACCCAGGCATCCACGCCTCGGCGCTCCATTAAATTCAAAAATTCATCAACTTTATCCGGTGGGATCGACATAGTCATGCGCTCCTGGGACTCACTAATCCAGGTTTGCCAAGGATCCAGTCCAGGATATTTAAGTGGCACCTTATCGAGCTCTACATAACATCCGCCACATTCCTTTGCCATCTCGGCAATTGAACAGGAGATGCCGCCCGCGCCACAATCGGTAATACTATTATAAAGACCCAAGTCGCGGGCTTCTTTCACAATGGCATCGCTCATTTTTTTCTGAGTAATCGGGTCGCCAATTTGCACCGCAGTCGAAGGACTACCAGAGTCCATAGCTTCAGATGAAAAAGTCGCACCGTGAATACCATCTTGCCCAACTTTTCCACCGGCAACTACTACTTTATCACCTGGTTTTGCACACTTTTCCCAGCTTGGTGTGCCATTCAAATCTCGAGGCATTAAACCAACTGTTCCTACAAAAACTAATGGTTTCCCTTTATAGCGATCATCAAAATAAAGGAACCCTTGTGGTGTAGGGATCCCAGAGCAGTTCCCGCCGACGTTCACTCCGTCAATCACCCCATCCATGATTCGGCGGGGAGACAACATTTTTTGTGTATTATTGGCACCTTTATATAAAGGCCTTTCATCAGCTGGGTTTGCTAAACAAAAACCATACCGATTAATCACCGGCTTGGCTGCTTTCCCAAATCCAATTGTGTCACGATTCACTCCCACAATCCCAGTAATTGATCCACCAAACGGATCAAGTGCCGATGGACTATTATGAGTCTCTGCTTTATCTGTTACAATCCATTTTTCATCAAAAACAACTCCTCCGGAATTATCTTCAAACACTGACACACAAAAATCTTTATCACCCTTTGCGGTCCGAATCTCATTCGTTGCCCTTTTAATATAATGTTTATAAATTCCCTCCTTAATATCATCCATGGTGGCCGCAAAAATCGTGTGCTTACAATGCTCAGACCAAGTTTGCGCCAAAGATTCCAACTCCACATCGGTTGGATTGCGTCCAAGTCCTCGGAAATGTTCCTGAATTGTCCGCAAATAATCCATATCCAAGGCTAATGGACCTCGCCGAGTCCCATCATCATTTTCAATCCCCTGCTTTCCAATTTTTTGTAATTCCTCATCTGAAATCTCTAAATTCACCTCCTTAACTTGTGGTTCGTGATGAAGGTCAACTTTTGGCACTTTTACATCCATCCCACCATCTGCGTCATATTTTTCTTTCGACTTCACTAAAATTCGTTGAATAAGTCCGTTAGCCATCGAAGCTCCTAACTCCTTCGCCTGATCTTCCGTAAGATCACCTTTTACATAAGTGATTTGCGAAGTAAAAACATCTTCTTCTCCCTCAAATTTAGTATCTAACAAATCCTCCACAATCTCACGCGCTGTATGACCAACATTATCAGTCACACCAGGTTGAAAACCAACCTCAATCGCGTAATCAAAATCCGCAATTTCATACGATTTATTCATCGCATAAGCCTGCGTAACTGGATTTGTTAAAGAATTCGCAATTTTTTCCAATTCTTCCTCAGAAAAATCACGATTAGTAGTGTAAACATCCACCACAAAAACACTTTTGATATGTTCACCAAAAGCTTGCTGGCGGAAGTTTAAAAGGCGGACTTGGGCGCGGGTGTCTGGGACCAAAGAGCCAACTTCAATACGATGAGCCATTTGAATTTTTAAAGATTAGGTTAGCAATAAGCTTCCATACTAAAGCACAGCCCTAAATGAAAAACAAGATTGAAATCGACTCCCCTTGCCCTCCCCCACAATAAGCCCTAAAATACCCCCCGATGACTAACGACCAACTCACTCTCACCCTCGAGGACGGAACCAAACTCAAAGGCAAATCTTTTGGAGCCCATACTGAGTCTGCTGGTGAAGTGGTTTTTAATACTGGGATGGTTGGCTATCCCGAAACTTTCACCGACCCTTCTTATAAAGGACAAATTATTATTGTCACTTATCCGTTAGTTGGGAATTATGGTGTTCCAAAATCCGCTGAATCGGATCACAAAATTGAAGAAAATTTCGAAAGCCAAGGACTCCATATTAAAGGAGTTATTGTTACTGAATATTCCGAAAACCACAGCCATCACCAATCGATTCAATCACTCGGAGAATGGCTCAAAGAACACAACATCCCAGCCATAACAGGAGTAGACACGCGCGCTCTTACCCAAAAAATTCGCACTAAAGGAGCCATGCTTGGCACCCTTTCTCGTGATAAACACAAAATCGATTTTTACGATCCCAACCAAGAAAATCTAGTGGCCAAAGTCTCTATCAAAGAGCCCCAAACTTACCAAGCTGGCCCCAAACACGTGGCCATTATTGATTGTGGCATGAAACTCAACATTCTTCGCAGCTTTTTAAATCGCGACATCTCTGTTACCCGCGTTCCTTGGAATTATGATATCTGGGAAATGGACCAAAAATTTGATGGCGTGTTCTTTTCCAATGGCCCCGGCGATCCATCTTTAATGAAAGAAACTCTCGACATCATGAAAAAAGGCTTTGAACGAAAAATCCCAACCTTTGGAATCTGTTTAGGTTCGCAAATAATGGGAATTGCTGGTGGTGGAAAAACCTACAAACTTAAATTCGGACACCGCTCTCAAAACCAACCCTGCATCGACTTAGAAACCGGCCGTTGTTATATCACTTCACAAAATCATGGTTACGCTGTCGATCCCAAATCCTTAGACAAAGACTGGGAAGTTTGGTTTGAAAACGCTAATGACCAAACCGTGGAAGGAGTTAAACACAAAACTCTTCCTTTTTTCTCAGTTCAATTCCATCCCGAAGCCACTCCCGGCCCCACTGACACTAATTATCTATTCGACAAGTTTGTCGATCTTTTATAAAACTCGCCCGCCACGGGCTAATCTTTAACCTCCCTTAAAAATGCGAACCCTCTCTCGCTTAATCCTGACTATTTTTTGTTTTGGATTACTTATCCCCGCTGCTCTTGCTGTAGACACCCCAACTTTAGACGATATTGTCTCTCCTATTGATGCCACCAAAGCCGTTATTTCCGGAACTACCGAAGCTGATTATAAAGTCGTTGTCACTGGCGGAACTTCCCAAATTTCTCCTGTGTACGCTGATTCCAGTGGTTATTTCGAAATAACTGTGGCCTTAATTCAAGAATCCACCAACACTTTTAGTATTAAAGTCCAAGATGGCGATGGCAATTCTAGTGACACCCTTCAAATTGTTATTGTAGAAGGAGAAACAGCGGCGGCCGAAGCCGAAGCTTCTGGAGGCGGAGATCACACTGCCCCAGGCGCCCCAGACGTTGATGATGCCCCCGAAACAATTAACGCTGATTCCTACACTTTTACTGGTTATGGCGAAGCTGATACCACTCTCACTGAAACCTATTCTGATATAAGTGTTACTGTTGATTCTGATGGGTATTTTGAAATTACACTCGATCTAGAACAAGACGCAAACAATACCTTTAAATTTGTTTTACAAGACGACGCCAATAACATTAGTGCCTCCACCAAAGTGGAAATTGAAGAAGCATCCGACGAAGAAGAAACTATTAACGAAAACGAAACTGACACCAACGATGAAACCGACACCACAGTTGTTGTACTTTCCGATATTTCTGGGCACTGGGCCGAAGACTACATTATTGAACTAATAACCGCTGGTGTAGTTGAAGGTTATGATGATGGAACTTTCCTCCCTGATAGCCCTATTAATCGCGCTGAATTTACCAAAATTGTTTTAGGAGCCTTAGGTTACGAAATCCCAGACTCTATTTCTGAAAGTAGTTTTTCTGACGCTCCATTAGACACTTGGTACACCCCCTACACTCAAACTGCTTATGACGAAGGAATTGTCGAAGGTTATGATAATGGTACTTTTGGAGCTGCCAACTACATCAACCGCGCCGAAGCCGTTAAAATTCTACTCGGAGCAGCTGGCACTGATGTCACTGATTCATTATTAGATTTCCCAGACATTGATGAAGAGGCTTGGTATGCATCATACGTGGCCACCGCCTATTCCATGGGCATTATTAGTGGTTACGACAATGGCAACTTTGGCCCTGGCGACAACATGACTCGCGCTCAAGTTTGTAAGGTTATTGTGGAACTTCTAGCGCAGATTTAGAAAGTTCGCTATTCTAGGTTCCCATGTTCGTAGCCATAGATTTAGAAACCACTGGCCTCTCCTCCGAAAAAGACCAAATCATTGAGGTCGCGGCTGTTCGAATTTCTGAAGATGGCACTATTCAAGATGAATTTCAAACCCTGGTGAATCCAGGGGTAGTTCTTCCCGAAATAATTCGTCATTTAACAGGTTTAACTGACGATGATTTAAAAGACGCCCCTAAAATTGATGAAGTCCGTGCGGAAATCATTGAATTTATTGGAGAGGCACCAATTCTTGGTCATTCTGTTCAGTTTGATATTAATTTTTTAGAAGCCAACGATATCCCAGTAAAAGGTTCTGTTTTAGACACTTTTCATCTTTCTCAGACTCTTTTAATTAATGAACCGTCTTATAGTTTAGAAATTTTAAGTGAAAAATTCGAACTCCTTCACGAAAGCAAACACCGTGCCCTAGACGATACCAAGGTTGCGGTTGAGCTCTACAAACTACTCCTTAATAGAATCCAAGAAATTCCGTTTGAAGCAGCTGAGCAAATCCGCGAACTTTTACCAAAATGCGAATGGGGCTGGAAAGAAATTTTTGAAAAAAGTCTTTCTACCGAAAAAATCACCACATCTCCCCCACAAAAAAAATCTGACCCTCCTCGCCAAGGAGCTCTCCCCGAACTACAACAACAAATTCAAAAAGTCCTAGCACATCAAGGCAGTGCTATTTTTGAGGCACCACTTAGCAACGCCGAAGATTTAGCCATTGCCGCTATCAATTTTTCTGAACAATCTGGTGAAAAATGCTTACTTATCACTCCCGAACCACAACAAATAAAGCGTGATGCTCGCGTGGCCCACCTCCAACATCCCGCTCGCTATTTATGCCAAACTCGCTTTCAAGAATTCCTCAAAAAAGACTCTTTTGACACTAGTGAAATTCGATTATTAGTTAAGATTTTTCTTTGGTTAGCTAAAGGCGGGACCGGCGAAAAAAACGAAATCGTAGTTGGTGATGACGAACACCCAGTTTGGGAACAAATCTCTGCCTTACCTCATCTTTATGAATCCTGCGGCAACCCAGACTGCTACTACGAAAAAGCTTTTCAAAAAGCATCCCTCTCCCCGCTCCTCGTCGTATCAACTCATTTATACATCGACAACTTCACTCGTCGCGGCACCCTAATTCCTCAAAAACCTCATCACTTAATCGAAAGCATCGAGCAAATCGAAGAAACCACCTTAATGGCCCTTACTAAATATTACGCCCTTAACCGCCTGGCCAACCTTGCCCAAAGTCTGGACGAACAACTCTCTTCACGTTTTGAAATTTTCTTTGGCTTACTCGGAATGTTTATCGATAAATACGCGGCCAAAGACGCTTTTCAAAAACAAGTTATTTTAGAACCCTCACACCTCTTAACCCCTGAAGGTAAAAAAATCCTAGCCACCTTAGAAAACCTCACCGAACTCATTGCTCAAATCCCGACTTCTTCCAATCAAAGACTTCTCAAAAAAGACATTGAAATCTTAGGCAAAGCTTTTGCGGGTAATCCCGCGGTACTCACCTGGATTATGCTCAGCTATGACGATGAACCGGTAATTCGCACCTGCCCTAAACACCTAGCCCCTCTTCTTAAACAAGAACTTTGGGACAAAATTCCTGGCAGTTTAATTTTCCTAAGTCATTACGGCAGCTTAGAAGGATCTTTTTCCTTTATTAAAGAACGTCTCCATCTCGACAAAAATATCCTTGAAATCATTCTCCCTTCTCCCGAAAAAACTCATCACATCGAACTTTACGCACACCCAGAACTCCCTAACCCCCGTCACCCAAAAAACCTAAACGCAACCACTGAATTTATTAAGAAAGAAGCTCCCAAAACCACCACCTTCCTCCTTGTAAACGCAGTCTCTGCTGTCTCCAGCCTCCACGAAAAACTCGCCGATCCTATTAAAGAGGCCGAAATCATGCTTCTTTCCCAAGGAATTTCCGGTGGAATGGGCAAAGTTGGACAACGTTTCAAAAAAGCCAAAGAAAGTGTCCTTATTATAGGAACCGAAAGGCTCTATCGCTCAATTTTAAAAAACACACCCAATTCTTCTCAAAAAATCGAAACTTTACTCATTCATCGCCTACCTTTCATCCCACCCTTTCATCCCGTCCACCAAAAAGAATGCGAAAAACTCACTAATAGTTGGTATGAATACAGTCTTCCACAAGCAGTTTTAAGGTTAAAACGCTTTATTTTCTGGGCTTTAACCAAAACCGGAGTACGTACTATTCACATCCTAGATCCCCGATTCAATGACTATGATCAAAAGTTTACTAAATCTGTAAAAGATATATGCCAAAATGCTTAACCCCCAGCAGTCAAGCTTTTTCCTTTAAATTCCAAAGAAAATCACCCTTAGACCCTTGATTTTTTTGCAAACCCTATCTAAACTTACGCGCGATCTAAAATAATCCTAATTATGACACAACATCCAATTACAGATATCCATGACACTGAAAAGGAGGCCAAAAAAATGATAGAAGACTCCAAGAAACGAAACGATAAAATGATAGTTGAAGCAAAGGAAAAATCTCAAAAAGAATTTGATGACTTTGTTGATACTGAAAAAACAGCTGGCAAAGAAAAAATCGCCACTGCCAAAACTGAAGCCAGTCAAATCTGCAAAGAAGCTTTGTCTGGCGGTGAAAAAGAAATCCAAACCCTAGAACGGGAAGCAGAGATGCGCAAAGAGCAGGCTACTCGCCAAGCTGTCAAAGCTTTCCATGAATTTGTTGGTATTTAATATAATTTCTAACCCAAGACTATGGCTGTTCTCGCCATGGAAAAGGTCCAGATTCTAGGCATGAAGACGGACCTTGAAAAAATTCTAACTCTCCTCCAAAAACGAGGCGTTATGCAGGTCGAAGAGATCAGCGAAGGCGCTGAATTTGAGCTAGAAAATATTGAAAAGGAGGATCATGACATTGATTTTATTGTTGCAAACACTGATTTTGCAATTAAGTTACTAACTCCTTATGCCCTTAAGCGCCCAATTTGGGCTGGAAAACCTACCCTGACCTCCGAAAGTGCTATTGGTACGGTCAAAGGCGGCTTTGATTATCGCGCTATTATTAAGGAGTGTCAGTCTGCCGAAGAAAAACATAACGCTGACCAAAACAACCTCGCTGCCCTCGAAACCGAAGAAAAACTTCTTCAAAATTGGGGGAAATTAAACTTTGCTCTCGATACTGTAAAAGACACTGCTCACGCTCGCATTCACTTAGGTGAAGTTCCAACCCTTGAATACGACGCTCTAAAAGCTGCTCTCAAAGAACTCGGCGAACTTACTAGCATCAACAAAGTTCACGAAGAAGGATCTCACACTTATGCAGTAGTGGCTATTTCCAAAGAATACGAAGATGAAAGCAAGCAGCTTTTATCTAAAATGAAATTCCAAGAAATCGAACTCCCAGAACTTGCAATGACTGTCCCCGAAAGACTCAAAGAAATTACGACTCAAAAACAAGACCTTGAACAAGAAATCACTAAAAACAAAGAAGAATTCACTCGTTTAGGAAAACATCTTGAAAACCTACAAATTGTTCATGATGTTTTTGCTTGGCAACAAGAAGAACAACGTGTCCGCGAAAAACTAAAAGGAACTACTTATAGTTTTGTGGTTACCGGCTGGATTGCCAAGCTTGACCTTAAAAAAATTCAAAAAGAGCTAAACGAAAAATATCCATCCACAGCCATCCAAGAAATCAAACCCGAAGAAGGCGAAGATCCGCCAATTTTACTACACAACAAACGAACCTCTTGGCCTTTTGAATCTGTGACTAGACTTTATGGATTCCCTCTTGCTAACGAGGTGGATCCTACTCCATTTTTGGCCACTTTCTTTATTGTGTTTTTTGCGCTTTGTTTAACAGACGCTGGTTACGGACTTATGCTTTTTGTGATTATGTTCCTAATGCTTAGGTTCTTTAATCTTCCCAAAGAAAGCACTGGTTTAATTCGCCTCCTAATGTGGGGTGGAGTCCTTACTATGGTGGCTGGTTATTTCTTTGGTGGCTATTTTGGGCTCACCGTAGAACAAGCACCGGCTTTTATGATTAAAGATGGCGCTTTTAAAGGCCAAATCTTAAATCCCGCGGCTGGCTCTGGACCTCTTATTTTCTTGGTTTTAGCGCTAGTACTCGGAATTGTTCAAGTTTTAATTGGTAAAGCGATTGACGGTTGGTGGAAGATTAAACAGAAACAATATTTAGATGCTGTGTTTGATAGTTTCCTTTGGATTTACTTCTTACTCGCGATTATTGGATTTGGACTTGCTTCAAGCGGGGCTTTAATCCCAGTTGAATACGCCGGTTTATTTAAATGGCTTACCTTAGGTGGTGTAGCTGCCATGATTTTAACTCAAGGCCGCAAACAAAAAAGCATCCCCGCTAAGTTCGGTATTGGAGTCCTCTCCTTATACGGATTAGTTGGTTACTTAGGAGATATTCTTTCTTACTCTCGTATTATGGCGCTCGGACTTGGTACCGGAATTATTGCTTTTGCCATGAATATTATTGCTGCCCTTGCTTATGATCTTATCCCTTACGTTGGAATTGTTGTCGCGATTATTGTTTTAATTCTGGGTCACACGATGAACTTAGTACTATCTGCCCTTGGAGCCTTTATTCACTCTGCACGTCTTCAATTTGTAGAGTTCTTTAGTAAATTTATGGAAGGTGGCGGGATTGGTTTCAAACCATTCAAACGCACCTGCAAATACATCAATATTACTTAAAAAATCTTTAACCCTTATTATTATGTCTGCTGTTGCTATTGCTATCGCTGGAGCAACCATCTCTGTTTTCCTCGGAGGAGCTGGATCCGCCGTTGGAGTCGGACTTGCTGGTCTTTCTGGTGCTGGAGTGATTAGTGAAAAACCTGAACTTTTTGGTAAAGTTCTTCTTATTCAAGCGCTACCTGGTACTCAAGGTATTTACGGCTTCCTAGGAGGTCTTCTTGTTATCTTTAAGCTTGGTTTATTTAGTGGCGAAGTTGCTGCTATTTCTATGGAAACTGGCTGGCTACTTTTCTTTGCTTGTCTTCCAGTTGCTATTACTGGTCTTGTTTCTGGTATTTACCAAGGTAAAGTTGCTGCTGCTGGTCTTCACGCTGTTGCTAAAGATCAAGCTAATGTTGGTAAAGCCGTTATTATGGCGGCTATGGTAGAAACTTACGCGGTTATTGGTCTTTTGATCACCCTACTTCTTTGGGCTTTCATCGAAGTTTAATTTGAACTCTAACGGGAGATGAATTCGTTCATCTCTCGAAATGAATTTAAATTTAACAATAAAAAATGGCTTTAAAAGACATATTAGACCAAATCAAAAAAGCTGCTGAGGCAGAAATCGCTAAACTTAATGAAGAACGCGATGCTGCCATTGCTCAAATTACGGCTAGCTATGAAGAAAAACGCAAAACACGCAAAATCGAAATGGACGGAAAAATTGCAGACAACTGTGTTAAAGCTAAAAACCGCGCCGCAGTTTTCGCTAAAATGGAAACTCGTAATAATATGCTCCGCAAAAAACGCGATATCTTAGAAGCTGTTTCAACTGATACTATCGAAGCTCTTGTTAGCTCTGATCAGTACGTTAGTATTGTGACTGCTCTTGTTAAAAAAGCTGCCAAAGAATTCAACGAAGGAACTGTTTTCTCGCCCAAAGGCAAAGAAAACGAAACAAAAAAGGCAATCGAAGCCGCTGGAGCTTCCTTTAGTTTAAGTAACGAATCCGCTCCTATTAAAGGTGGATTCCTACTTAGCTCCGGCAAAGTCGAAGTCGACTTCTCCATTGAGTCACTCCTCACAAAAGAACTTTGGGGTGAACTTGAAATGCAACTTAATCAACTACTTTTTCCATAAACTATGAGCCAATTTTCTTACGCTACCGCTCGCGTCCGCTCGCTTGAACCCATGCTCCTCGACATGACTGATGTCGAACGAATGTTGGGTGCCAAAGAAGCTAAAGAAGCTTACAAAATTTTGAATGACACGGCTTACGCCAATCACGTTGGTGATATTGAAAAAACCGAAGATTTCCAAGAAGTAATTGATGCTGGGCTGCATGATGCCAAGGAATTACTCGATCGTATTGTGCCTGACCCATTATTACTCGACATCCTATTTTTACCGTTCGACTTCCACAATTTCAAAACCGTTCTAAAAGGACTTGCTGGCGATAAAGACCGAGAAGAAATTCGTGAACAATTAATGCCCATGGGACGGATCCCACTCGAAGCTCTCGAAGCTTTCTTCTTTGAAAAAGATCATGAGTTCTTCCCACTCGACGAAGCTCACACTGAAAAAATTAAAACAGGCATCAGAAAAGCACGTCAAACTTATGAAAAAACTAATGATCCTCGTTTTATTGACCTTATTTTGGATCGCGTTCTATACGAAATGTTAGCTGAAATTGCTAAAAAAACTGGTAATTCTTTTGTAATCAAATTTGTTCAAAAATGGATTGATTTAACTAACATCAAAGGATTTTTACGCATCAAACTACTTGGCCAAGAAGAATTTTTCACTACTAACAATTTACTCGACGAAGTATTCCTAAAGAAAGGAACCCTACCAACTTACAAATATAAAGACGGTATGGAAGCTGATAGAAATTCTTTAACTGGAATTTTTAAAGGCACTGACTATGAATCAGTGGTAAATCGTGGCCTCGAAGCCTACGACAAGTTCAAATCATTCCTTTATTTAGAAAAATACGCCGAAGAAGTCTTAATCGATTTTGCTCGTTCTTCCCGTTATATCGATTCTGGCCCCGAGGCAGTGCTTGCTTATTTCTTTGCCAAACAAAATAACGCCCGCATTATCCGCATGATTATGGTTGGCAAACTCCGTGGCATTAACGAAGAAATGCTACGTGACCGAATTCATAAACTTTATGTTTAATTATGTCTAAAACTACTAATCACGACCTCGCTATTATCGGACCAAAAGATATTGTTCTCGGATTCAAAGCAATCGGAGTCTGCACTCATTTTACTGAAAATGCCGAGCAAACTCTCGAAACCCTCCAAAAGCTAAAAGCAGAGACTATCGAAGGCAAAGACTTATGTCGTTACGCGATTATTTTTATTCTAGAATCAGACGCCAAAGCCATTCCGCAAGACGAGTACAAAAAAATTACAGCTGACGCTTTACCAGCCATTATCGCCTTACCCGGACCCGAAGGAGCCACCGGATTCGGCTTAGATCGACTCGGAGAAATCGTGGAAAAAGCAATTGGTTCCAATATCCTTAAGGAAAGATCTTAAATTTACTAAAAAAACTCTAATAACCTAACCTCATGAACACTCAAACGGCTGAAGAAGCCCCTCAAACTAAGAGCAAAGCTACTAGCGGAACTATTCTCCGTGTGGCTGGTCCGCTCGTGATTGCCAATGGTATGAAAAACGCCAAAATGTTCGAAGTTACCCGTGTTGGTGACGAACGTTTAATGGGAGAAGTCATTCGTCTAAATGGTGATGAAGCAGCGATTCAGGTTTACGAAGAAACTGCTGGAATTGGACCTGGTGAACCAGTTGAACTTACTGGTGAAACTATGACTGTGGAGCTTGGACCTGGTCTTCTTACTTCTATTTACGATGGAATCCAACGCCCACTAGCTGGAATCGAATCTAAAGTTGGATCTTTTATTACACGTGGAGTCGAAGTGCCGGGACTTGATTACGATAAAAAATGGGATTTTAAAGCCGTGGCTAACAACAATGACAAAGTAACTGGTGGTGATGTTCTCGGGACAATTCAAGAAACAACTCTTATTGAGCACAAAGTTATGGTCCCACCACACATCGAAGGAACTATTAAATCCATCAAGGGTGGGAGCTTAACTATCAAAGAAATCGTTGCAGAAATCGAAGACGCTGACGGCAAGGTTCACGCCATTAACATGATTCAAGAATGGCCAATTCGTATTCCTCGCCCATCCAAAGCAAAAAAAGTTCCTTACATGCCACTAAAAACCGGTGGTCGTTCTGTTGATACTTTCTTTACCCTGGCTAAAGGTGGTGCAGCTTGTATTCCAGGACCTTTTGGAGCTGGTAAAACTGTTACTCAACAAGCACTGGCTAAGTTCTGCGACGCGCAAATTATTGTTTATATTGGATGTGGAGAACGTGGTAACGAGATGACTGAGGTGTTGGTTGAATTCCCTCACTTAGAAGATCCAAATTCTGGTGAACCACTTATGAAACGAACAATTCTGATTGCCAATACTTCTAATATGCCAGTGGCTGCTCGTGAAGCGTCTGTGTATGTTGGAATTACCATTGCGGAATACTACCGTGATATGGGTTATGACGTGGCTTTGATGGCTGACTCTACTTCTCGTTGGGCCGAGGCCATGCGTGAAATGGGTGGTCGTTTAGAAGAGATGCCTGGTGAAGAAGGATATCCTGCTTACCTTGCTTCTCGTATTGCTGCTTTCTACGAAAGAGCTGGTTACGTTGCTTGTTTAGGTAACGAAGATCGTGATGGTTCTTTATCTGTTATTGGAGCGGTATCGCCTCCTGGTGGTGACTTCTCTGAGCCAGTTACTCAAAACACTCTTCGTGTTACCAAAACTTTTTGGGGTCTAGATTCTAAGCTTGCTTACGCTCGTCACTATCCCGCAATTAACTGGCTTACGTCGTATACTCTTTATACTGACAATATTGAAAACTACTTAAAAACTGAAATTGCCGAGGATTACCCACAAATTCGAAACGAAGCCATGGACGTCCTACAACAAGAAGCGAAATTACAAGAATTAGTGCGCTTGGTTGGTGCTGACTCCTTGTCTGCTCGTGAACAGCTCTTACTTTTAGTTTCTAAATCTATTCGTGAAGACTTCTTGTTCCAAAATGCTTTTGATGCTGAAGACGCTCGTACTCCACTCAAAAAGCAATACTGGATGCTCAAATGTATTATGACTATTTTCTACGCTGCTCGTGATCTTGTAAAAAATGAAAGTTTTGATATTGATGGGCTTAAAAACCACTCACTTATTCAAGAAGTGGCTCGCGTAAAAGAGATTCCAGAGGAAGAGGAAGAAAAATTCCAAGCCCTCATCGACAAGATCAATACTGAAGTTCAGAAACTTGCTTAATTAATTAATCTCGCTAATAACCTTATTATTCCATGCAAAAAGAATTTAAAACCGTTCGCGATATCGTCGGGCCTCTGGCTTTCATCGAGCTGCCAGAAGGGGAAAAGGTAACCTATGAGGAGTTGGTTATCCTAACCCTGGCTGATGGTAAAGAACGTCTTGGTAAAGTCCTCGACGCTCAAAAAGATTTGGCCATTGTCCAACTTTTTGAGTCTCCACAAGGAATCTCCACCGAAGGGTCAAAAGCCCGTTTCTTAGGAGAAACCTTCCGTCTTGCTGTGTCTGAAGACATGCTTGGCCGCACCTTTGATGGACGTGGTCAACCAATTGATGGTGGCCCAAAAATCATTGCTGACAAACGAATCGATATTAATGGTGCTCCAATCAATCCCGCATCTCGCGAAATGCCAGATGACTTTTTCCAAACTGGTGTTTCTACTATTGATGCTCTAAATACGTTGGTGCGTGGCCAAAAACTACCAATTTTCTCTGGTTCTGGTCTTCCTCACAACAAATTAGCTGCTCAAATCGCTCGTCAAGCTAAGGTACGCTCTGCTGACGGCTCAGGTGGCGAAGAATTTTCAATTGTGTTTGCCGCTATGGGTGTGCCATTTGAAGAAGCTCAATACTTTATTAACGAGTTTAAAAAAACCGGTGCGATCGAACGATCTGTTTTGTTCATTAACACCGCTGACAATCCTGTTATCGAGCGTATTGCCACTCCTCGGCTAGCGCTTACTACCGCTGAATATTTAGCTTTTGAAAAAGGTAAACACGTATTGGTTGTTTACACTGATGTTACTAACTATTGTGAAGCCTTGCGCGAGGTGTCTGCGGCTCGTAAAGAAGTGCCAGGTCGTGGTGGTTTCCCAGGTTATATGTACACTGATCTTTCGACTCTCTACGAACGAGCTGGTCGCATCAGAGGCAAGAGCGGGTCTGTGACTCAACTCCCAATTATGACTATGCCGAATGATGATATTACGCACCCAATTATTGACCTTACCGGTTATATTACCGAAGGTCAGATTGTACTCGGACGTGATCTTCACAAAAAAGGTCTTTATCCATCAGTAGCCGTGCTTCCTTCCCTTTCTCGTTTGATGGGTAAAGGACAAGGTGAAGGCAAAACTCGAGAGGACCATTCTAATGTAATTGCACAGCTCTTTGCTTCCTATGCTTATGGTGTAGAAATGCGTGAATTAGCGGTTATTCTTGGTGAAAGTTCTCTTTCTGATTCTGATCGTGCTCACCTTAAATTCGCTGAACAATTCGAAGAACGATTCATTTCTCAAGGCGAAACCAACCGTGAAATTGAAGAATCTCTAAACCTTGGCTGGGAACTACTCAAAGCAATCCCAGAAACTGAACTTAAACGTGTGAAAAAGGAATACATGGAGAAATATATGAAAGGCGGCGCAGCCGCCCAAACCAGCGAAAAAGCTGAGGCTTAATCCTAATGATTGTCCCGCGTCTAGCGGACGATAAACCTAATTTATATGGCAATATTAACTGGCTACAAACCGACAAAAATGGCGCTACTAGAGCTTAAAAATAAGCTCCAACGTGCCAAAAAAGGTCACAAGCTGCTCAAGGATAAACAAGAAGGTTTGATGAAAGCTTTTATGGACATTATTCGAGAGGTGCAAAAACTTCGTAAAGAAGTAGAAAAAGAACTTGGTTTAGTTTTCCAAAATCTTTTGCTAGCTTCGGCTGTTATCCCTCACCCAGAGTACCTAGAAACCGCTCTCTTAGCTCCTACAACTAAAGTTGAGCTTGATATCGAAACCAAGAATGTAATGAGTGTAAAACTAGCTGATATCAAAGCTGACATAGTTGGAGATGTCCTAAGTTATGGTTTTACAGAGACCTCTGGTGAATTGGACACTGCCCTTACTTCTCTACGCGAAATTTTGCCACTTTTAATTCAATTAGCCGAAACCGAGAAAAAAGCCGAACGCATGGCTGACGAACTTGAAAAAACTCGTCGCCGGGTGAATGCTCTTGAGCACGTAATGATTCCAAATGTAGAAGATACGATTAAGTTCATTAGCCAAAATCTAGAAGAGCGCGATCGCTCTGAACGCATTGTTTCTATGATTGTAAAAGCTAAGAACGAAGCCTAAAAGCCTTAACCGCCAAAAACCGCTTGTTTAAGCCATTTCCAATGGTTTAAATTAGCTATTTAGACTTGCTTTATTGAATTAAATATGTTATTATTAAATGAAGTAATTTTTAAAACCAAAATAAATGGATAAACTAAAACTTCACCCAGCTATTATTTTTCTACTTGGTATTCTCGTAGGAGCCGTTCTTGTCACCGTAGTTTACAAACTTGGTGTACCTGGAGAAAACATCGAAAACACGATTCTTCGTAACGATGTTCTTTTCCCAAATAATGTTACTGAAGACACCTCCGAAGGTGTTCTTTTCCCTAACAATCTTACTGAAGGGGCCTCTCAAGGTGTACTTTTCCCCAACAACATTGAACAGGAACAAGTAAATGACGTTCTTTTTCCAAACAACGTCCTTTTCCCAAATAACTAAAGCTGTCTAGTTAAAAAAACTCTAAAACCTCTCCCTGATTTGTTAACCAATTTAGGGGGAGGATTTTTATTATTCTTCAGCACCACCATTTATTTCCTCATCAAATTCAATCCAATGCCGAGCTACAGACTGTAAAGCTTCACTTTCTGGCGCCCGTTCAGCAAAACTACGCGCATAATTAGCAAACATCGGCACGTATACCATTAAACGCGGAGAAGCCTTACATTGCTCACGCATAGCTGTAATTCCATCACGAGAAGCGGCCAGTAAAAGATCCTCATAATCTGCTGGCAAAACTTGATCTACTGGAATTTCCCGATTACCCATTCTAACAGGAGGCATTTCTCTCCATTGAACCTTATCGCCAAACCTAGTTAATAACGCAGTAGCCATCACTAACCCTTCAAAGTAAGTCATTTTATATTCAGTCGCATTTTCCATGTCACGCCCTTCACGTCGCAAAATATCCTGCTCAATCGCCAATGAAGTCGCCACTCGAGAACAAGTCTTCATCACTATTTCCGCTGATGGCTCTTCAGCTCCTTCACGCTCTATTTCTGTCCAAAACCCCTCCGCTAAACTACGCCATACTTCACCACGCATATGAAGAGCTCGCCTATAATCAACAACCTTACCCGGGAGAGGATCTCCATCTTCATCGATCAAGGTCGCCTCTGCCCTTTCAAAATAAGGACTCGCTTTATCTGGATCCCCATCTATTTCCAACGCAACCATCCCCATGGTAGATGCTCCATTAAATCGTCTACGTCTAGACTGAGTTGAACCAGCCAATCCTTCTAATAAACGATATTTACCAGCCATTTCTTTATAGTTTCTCTCGGCTTCCTCAATTTCTTCTCGTAGCTCCTCCGGGATAGGCTCTTTATTACTGGTATGTGCTTTCTTTTTGGCATATAAACCTTTTAGAATTTGGTGTGCCGCCTGCATCCCCAATCGCACTACCTCTAAACACAACCGATCATCATCTTCGTAAACCACCGGCGCAAAGCCTGTTAAAGTCCCTGGAGCTGCTTCTGTTAGGCGTGATCTTCGCATCGCTGTATCCGAGGTAACTTTATTTCTAAACTCAACACCATAAGGGACATTAGACTCCCCAAAATATAATTTCTGAGCCAAATAAACAACTAAATGATATGACTCTTCTCCCTTCCAGTGACTACGTTGCGCTAAGGCGTAAATTGCAGCTGGAGAAGCACCTAAAGAACATTTTTCACTTAAATCTAATTCTAAACAAGTATCCTCGTCAGCCTCAATATCATCCATTTCTTTCTCAAATCTCTCCCAAGAACAACCCATTACTAATTTTGGTTCTACAGCTTGCGCCCAGGGCCAAATTCTTCGTCCTAAATTCAAGGCTACTTCCCAAATATCCTGCTCTTCATACTCAATTCGAGCTAACAAATGAGCCCCTTGTAACTTATAATAATCTTTCAAAGCTTCATAAATACGAGCCCAAACATCTTCGCTGGATTCCTCTCGTCCGTGCGCTGCGTAATAATCACAAAACATCATTAATAAAGAATCATTTAATTTTGCCAACTCACGCACCATAGCTGCTTCTTCTTTTGAAAAACCTTTATCCCCAATTCCTAGTTTTAGGAGACTAATAACTTCTTTTCCTAATTCCACAGCATACTTAGCTGAAGCTGGATCCGTATCAGCCGCCGCCATCCTTCCTTGTTCTACCAGACCAGGCAATAAAGCAACTAAGAAGAACCTATCTGATGTTCTTAATTTAAGTAATTTTTGCTCTCTTTCTTCATCATCAACAGCCTCATCTAATTGCGATCTTGTATCAACTAAACCTTTCGCTATCCCTAATAAATCCCCCGTTAAACTCCGGGTCGCCACCCCTCGCAAATATGATATATCGTCTGCTGTTAATGTTATTTGTTCCGAGGCATCTCTAAGAGCAGTTAACCTTTCTTTAATAGTCTTAGCCCGGCTATCCGAGCTATTTCTAACAAGCGGCAATAATTCCGCCACATCTCCTTGTCCTCTTTGTAAGACATGCGGTTCTCCAGCTCCTTCAATTTTTCTTAAAACACTCAAGACCTGTTCGCGCCTCATAACTCTTTGCAAAACTTCTAACGCTTCCCGATGGTTTTGCTGCTGACCAATAATAGTACTCCATTTTTCAATTGCTTTTAGTCTATCCATTTTCCAACCAGGCATCTGTAAAGCAGTTTCTAACTGATGCTCCAAAACATTCATTCCTACCGCCTTATTTTCACCAGGATAAGGAACTGCCGTCACAATCAAAGGCTGACTCTGAGCCCGAGGCTGTTCTTTAACACGCTCCATTAAACGTCTGCTTTCCTCATCCATAGAAGCAGCCTGATGCAAATCCAACACCACAAAAGCTGGTGCGCCTACTAATTCTTGATAACGAACAAACAACTCTACAAGCAAATTTTCTAAAAGATCAACTGGGTTAGGCACTTGCCCATTTAAGAAACTACACAAAATTTCAATTTTATCATCTCCCAAAGACCAAGGAGCTGTTCGCAATGGCTCTAAATAATGTAATGGGACCACCTCAAAAGTCTGCGCCGCATCAGCGTCTAATACTCCCTGTCGACTCGCCCGGGCCCAAACATCTTCCCCTAAAACATCTATCCTTTCTCTTAAACTTCGTACATCTATACCCACTTGGTTTAACATTTTTTCAAAAACCGGGAAAATCGTTCGATAAGGACCCTGTTGTGGAGCTAAATTAAATACTCCCACGTCCGAAGGTCTCATTTTTTCACGATAACGAGTAACTCTTGTGTCATCTTTAGGAACCCTTAATATTTGTCCCCTTTTGGTTGTTTCATGTTCAGCGTGCACCAAACTCGCCATTTTCCTAATTAATTCTAAATAAGCTTGTTCTTTATCAGCATCTCCAGGATTACGACCATTTAATAAATCCACTAAGTTTCTAATTTCTAAACCATCTAACTCCCATGTGCGCTCTAATACTTTCACCTGACTTGATTCAATTGGTCTCGGAGCAGTTTTGGCTAAAACACCCCTAGCTTGCAACCTGTTTAATAATTTATCATCCTCAGCTAGCAATCTTTCTTCAATCGGCCGAATATCAATTTTTTCCATCACTAAACGCCGCGCTAATTCCGACAAATGTCCAACAGCAAAAGGGACATCCTCTTCTTGAGGCTCTTGTTCTGAGGCTCCCAATTGGACATCTTTATCTGCTTCTTTTAACCCAAGGTTCTGCAAGGGTTCAATCCAAGCCTTAGATTCCCAATAAGCTGCTCTTTCTTCCGCCACTCCTGTAAAATAATTCTTCGGACTAGGTGATAAAAAGGTTTCATCTTCATGAAAAATTCTTCCACGTAATTGTCGCATAGCCTCAACTCGTTCCTGCAAAACCGGTCGATCAGAAAAAATATGTAACCCTTCTTTATGCGTACTTCCCCTATTACGAGCATTCTCCGAAGTATCATAATAAGCCCGCACCATAACTTTTATTTTCTCTTTAACTTCATCTCCAGTCGCAATCATTGTCATCACTGGCTCAGTCCCAAATCTTTCAAAAAGAGTTTTCTCAAGAGCCATTTGCTCCTGGTCATTAATAGAAAGTGTTAACACATCACCTATTCTTGGGTCAGGCATCAGAACATAACGAACCGCCAACTGCACTCCACTCAAACCATCACTATCACAAGCCGCCATGTCTTGAGCTTCATCATCAGAAGCCGCAAAAAGCTGCAATTCCAACCTATCAACCTCATCTTCACCATCAATCGCTGACAAAATTGGCCCCTGCAATGACTGCATATGACCAGGAACCAATCCCAAAATAGCCTGATGAGGGTGCTCTCTTCCCGAATCCTCAGGTTGCGCCTCCCAAATTTCCGTATCCAAATGTACTGAACGAGGACCGGTTGAAGGCTTTTCTAAAATTTCTCCACTATCAGGTAATTCTGCAGGCAAAGCTACGAGGTTATTTAAAGGAGAGTAATTATAAAACTAAACCATAAACAACACAACCCAAAACCTTGACAAAGATTAAAACTTTGCGCTACGATCGTATTCCTCTCAAAAAATTACTTACTTAACCACATACATTATGGCTAAAGGCGCACCACCACCTGAACCAAAAAGAGAAGAAGCTCCCGGAATGAGAGATGGCGTTCTAGATCTTTCAGAAGAAGCTAAAGGACTTGAGGAAGAATTAGCTGTTGCTGCTCTCAAAGCAGAAAAACTAGGAACATCCGGAGGCCCCGACGGAACTTTACAATTAGCCGGAGAAGAAGCTTTACAAGAAGGCGCAACCAAAGTTCGCACACGAATGCAACGCGGTAAACCAGCCCAAGAAACCCCAGAACAATAAATCGAGAACTAAAGTTCATCTTTTAAGCGGTCGATCTCATCTCTGAGTTCGGCTGCTTTTTCAAATTCCATGTTTTGGGCCGCAATATCCATATCCATGTTAAGGGATTTGATAAGTCTTTCAATCTCTTCTTTAGGTACTTTTTTGGTGTCATAATGACGGACTTGCTTCTTGGCTTCTTCTTTTTTGCGTAAACCTAAATCTTTAACTGCTTTTACAATTGTTTCCGGAGTAATCCCGTGTTTTTTATTATGCGCATGTTGAATGGCGCGCCGCCGATTCGTCTCAAATATAGCCGCTTTCATGGCATCAGTTTCTCTATCGCCATACATAATCACCGTGCCATTCACATTACGGGCGGCGCGCCCAATAGTCTGAATCAACGCCGTTGTTGACCGTAAAAATCCCTGCTTATCAGCATCCAAGATCGCAATTAACGAAACCTCTGGTAAATCCAATCCCTCTCTAAGCAAGTTAATTCCCACCAAAACATCAAATTCTCCCAACCGCAAATCACGCAAAATTTCAATCCGCTCCATGGTATCTACATCCGAATGCAAATACTGCACCCGCACTCCCTTTTCCCTCATAAATTCTGTTAAATCTTCAGCTGATCTTTTCGTCAAAGTTGTAACCAGTGTTCGTTCTTTATTCGCGGTTCGTTTATTAATTTCCTCTAATAAATCCAAAACTTGTCCCGAAGTCGGACGCACTGAAATTTCCGGATCCAATAACCCTGTCGGTCGAATAATTTGCTGCACAATGTCCTTCTTTTTTACATACTCAGCCTCGTACTTTCCAGGAGTGGCTGATACAAAAATTGCCTGATTCATGTAATTTTCAAATTCTTCAAATTTAAGCGGACGATTATCGTGCGCTGAAGGCAATCTAAACCCATATTCCACCAAAGTATTTTTGCGACTGTAGTTCCCACTATGCATGGCCCCAATTTGCGGAATAGTCATATGCGACTCATCAATTACCACCAAAAAATCATCTGGGAAAAAGTCTAACAACACCGCTGACGGCTCACCTGCTTTTATATCATTCAAGTAGCGTGTGTAGTTTTCAATTCCCTGACAAAACCCCGTTTCCTTCAAAATTTCTAAATCATATTCTGTGCGCGTTTTCAATCTTTCTGCCTCCAAGTTTTTACCCATCTTAATTAATTGGTCATACCGTTCTTTTAATTCTTTTCGAATCCCATCCTCTGCCTTTTCAATCTTATCCGGAGTGGTCACACTATGCTTAGCTGGGAATACTAAAATCTTTTCTAATTCATTAAAAAGTTCACCCGTAAAAGGATCCACTTCGGAAATCCGTTCAATCTCATCTCCAAAAAATTCTAACCGATAAACTGAATCCGAACTCGGTGGAAAAATCTCTACCGTATCACCCAAAACATGAAACATACCCTGATTAAAATCATTCTGCGAACGAATGTACTGCAAATCTGTTAATTTCCGCAATAATCGATCCCGCGGAATCTCCTGCCCAGCCTTAATTTCCAAACTCAAATCCAAATATTCCTGCGGCGAACCAAGACCATAAATACAAGAAACCGAAGCCACAACAATTACATCTTTTCGCGTTAACAAACTCGTAGTGGCCGAATGTCGAAATTTATTAATTTCCTCATTAATCGAAGCATCTTTTTCGATAAAAGTATCTGTAGTCGGATTGTACGCCTCGGGTTGATAATAATCATAATACGACACAAAATAATGCACTGAATTATTTGGGAAAAACTCCCTAAATTCCGTACAAAGCTGCGCCGCCAAAGTCTTGTTATGAACAACCACGAGCGTTGGTTTTTGAACCTGTTGAATCAAGTTTGAAATCACAAAAGTTTTCCCAGTTCCTGTGGCTCCCAACAAAGTCTGAAACTTTGTTCCATTATTTACACCTTTAACCAAAGCCTTGATAGCTGCAGGCTGGTCCCCTTTGGGCTCAAAATCCGAAATAAGTTGAAAATCTTGCGACATAACAAAAAGATTCTACCAGATTAAAGGATCTTACTAAATCCTAATTAGTCCACGCCACAATTTTATCCCCTCCCCTGGTTTCTGGAATTCCGCAAACTTGAACTTCTCGAATTCTACTTAACGCTGCGATTTGATTCAAAAATCCTTGTCTCGGAATTTCCATTCTAAAAAGCTGCATTGATTCTGGCTCTCCCTCCTTCGAAACATCACAAGGGATTGCCTCCTCCACCAAATCCAAAAAATCTATCTCACTACCCTGCGCTGGAGCACAAAAAGGTCGCAACTGAACCAAATTAGAGTCTTCTCGCTGATTTGGGATAAGCCTTAATCCTCGATCAACTCCCGACTCATTATTCCTGTTACGCGCTATTCTCTCTCTTGCTGAATGTATTAAATTTGTTAGAACTACACTACCTAAATCTCTCTCATCACTCTTTACAAAAGGGAGGTCTCTCAGAGTTCTCGTGTCACCAATATGCATATTTGGTATTTCAATTCCTAAACAACCTGGTTTTCTAACAGCTTCACGCGCTTGATTTCGAGCCCAATCTAAATGACGCTGTGTTTCCATTTCCGGACTAACCTCTAAATCTTCAAAAGCAAAATGAAATTCTCCTCCAAAAAAACAAACCTTAACTTTAAATTTACCTTTTAACCCATATGTCGTGAAATCTGAACTTGGATTTAAAAACACTTGAGAATAAATTCCGCCAGGCCCTCTACTAGCTAAATCAAACAAAAACCGACCCAAATTTCCCTGAGCTGAACCCTTCCAAGTTTCTAAACAAACATTCACACGAGGATCTTCCATAAGATCAAGTTGGCATAACTCTTCTCTCTCAACTGAAAAAGACGCCTCAGCTCGGGCTGCATCTAATCGGTGTTTACTTAAATCAACAACTTCATCCATTATTTTACGCGATATTTACAAATTAAATGATCAACAATTTCGTTAAACAAGTTTAACCTTAAATAACGCGATTTTTCAATGAAATTTTGTGGGGACTCGCTTGAACACACCAAATTTAAGGCACTCATAGTTAGCTCGGCGCGCAAACGCAAATCAATCAAAGCCATGTAACGATAGTGTGCTGGAGTCATAATAGAATTTGTAAAAGGTTTATATCTTAACAGATTTAATAAATAAGTCAATAGATGCCCTTAATTGACCTTCCTTTTTATAAATGTTACAATAAAGTCACTTTAAAATATCTTTTATGTACATATCCCGAAACACACTCAAAATATCGGATTTGCGCCATCATATGAACGATGTCTTAGACGAAATAGACACCAGCGATAGTCCTATTATTGTTTTTTCCCGATCACAACCCAAATTAGTTGTGATGAGTATTGAAACTTTTGAAAAACGTCAAAAAACTACCTCCGTTCCTAAAGACGATTATCCTTTCGGAGCTGATTTTTTTATAAACCCTCCAGAAGAATTTATCATTAAAAAAGGAGGATTAGACGCTGTTAAGCTTATTCGTGAATTAAGAGATTAAACATGCCCAAAACAATCACTATCGACAGCTCAGTTTTTGTATCTAGTTTTTTAGAAACTGATCCTAACTACAAAATCTCTAGAGATTTTATTAACAAAATCACCAAAGAAAACATCCCCATTTTAATCCCCCTAACAACGTTTATGGAAGTTCTACACGCTTGCCATCGCGCTTTTAACGATTTAACAAAAACTGATCAACTTTATAAAAAAATGATTGAATGGAATCTGACCCGCCAAATCCGATTTTTAAACATCGAAGCGCAAGAATTAGTTTACTTTACGGCTCATCATCATCGTTTTAAATTAAAAACCGCTGACGCCATTGTTGCCCTTACTGCTCATCGTCTAAAATGTCCATTAATTACTTGGGACAAACAATTACTAAATGTCTCATCAGAGATAGAAACCCTGACTCCCGAAAAATTTTTGCAAACTAAATAAGCCTTTTTTTAAAAAGGTATTTGCCACTCTCTATAAAAAATTTTACTAACAACCCTGGGGGCGGCGCGCTTTAGGAGCGCGCCGCCCCTTCAATGTCACGCTAGGAGCCAGAACACCAGCACAGTGAAGATGGCATCACCGATGATGAAACCACCACCGACCATCTCCGCGTACTTATCGTCCCACGACTTCAGCTTTCTCTCGGTCATCAGGCGCAACAGGCCGCCCAGGAGCATGGCCACACCAATGGCCAGACCAGCTGGATTTCCACCGAAGAGGAACCAGGCCGTGCCGAATCCGATTGCCGACGGCACGAAGAAGGACGAATTCCTTCGTTTGGCCTCCATCTTGCCCCACTTGACGCCTATGTATGCTCCTACCATGATCACCAACCACATACTTCGCGAGAAGTCCATTCCACCAGCTGCAGCTTCGGCCAGCTCCGCCAAGGCACGAGCGCCTGGCGCGGACATCAACTTGCTGCCTTCATCTCCGATCCCGTACCGACGAACAAGCTCGTACAGCATGGGCGTGGCGACTCCTACTCCGACCAGGCAACCCAACAGTTCTGCCCCCAGCCGCAGCCGGAAGGGCGTCCCAATTTGGTCTCCCGTTCGGGTATCAAGGAGCCAGTCCCCTGCGATCGTTGCACTTGCGCCGATCACCATGAGACCCATCAGCTCCCAGGCTCCTCCCGTGAATCCAAACAAGGCCGTCAGAACCATCAGCGCCTTGATCATCGACACGGTCGGGTTCACGTCGATCGAACCGACACAGAACCCCACGAGCAGAACCACAGGCCACGCCCCCAACAACATCAGGGACGCGGGGAGAATCGGAACCTCCACGAAGGCGTGAAGGAGGAACACCAACAGTGCAGCGTTGGCCACGAACACGCCTCCGTAGAGACCATAGGCCGCGACTTTGCTCTGCACACCGAAGAGTTCCTTTCCCCAGAAGGCGAACTTCTCTTCCTCAACTTGCCTGTCCAACTTGATTTCTTTCAGTTCGATCCACAACCGCGTAACCAAGGCCGACAGGCTGGCCGTGGTCATCAACGCGATCGCAAACCACCTCTTCCAAGGTTCTTCGCCCATGAACGGAAGGTCAAAGTAGGCGAAGAAGGCCGTTCCTAGCAACAAGGAGAGGCCCATTTGGTACCGCGTCAGGAACCCCAACCCCATGTAAAGGGGGTCGAAGTAGGGGGAAATCCCGCGGAAATTACCGAACAGTGCCCATCCTACGGACACCAGGAGGTGCAGCCAGTTCTTGACCAGCACTCTCCAATCGCCAAAATTGACGATGTTCTCAAGGTTATTAAGAATCTTCACACAAGCTGTTGCGGTGGGCCATGGGAGACCCAGCTTGTGAACGAGAAGCCGCCGCGCCGGAAGCGCGTACAGGATGCCCTGCACAAACACCACCGGCATGAGAACCATGACTTGCCAGGCTCCCAGTCGGAAGGGCGTATCCCCAGAATCCGGGTGGTCGATGATCATCAACGCGAAGATCACCACCATACCGCAGACCCCAAAGCTAGCCCCCGAACCAGCGGTTTGGGCCAGGTTGGCCCGGTGCTTATTGCTGTCCATGCCGAAGAGCATGTACAGAATGACAGCCGTCAGGCTGCCCCCCACCACGAGACCAACGCGGAGGAGTAGGTTGAGAGTGATCAGGCTCATCAGTGCTGCGATCCCGAGGACCACTGCAAACCGATAGACCTTAATCACCCAAGGAGGAATTATAGAGAGGGACTTCCGCCCCGTCTCCGACAAGTTAGTCCGGAAGAACATGAGCGAGCCCCTTTTTATCAGGTAGTTAATATTTTCTTTCAATAGAGAGTGGCTTATCCCTTACTCGAAACAAAATCACCACCCTCCGCAAACGCGAACGATGAAACTTTGTCCACACTTAAGGGACACACTTCTCTCTATTGAAGCCAATTTATCAAAGGACATAAGTTATGATAATACAATCAAAAAACCGCTTATACAAGCAAAAAAACGCCCTTTTCAACCTTCCCAAAATCTGGCCAAATAACTTATTTACATTCCCATTCCTAGTCCCTCTTTTTCTTCATACCTCATCCCTAATTCTGGTAAAACTTGTCTGGCTTCTTGCTCAACTGGATGCCCAAAAGCATAAACCACGCTTCCTTCATTGGTTCGAATAGGTGTCATTGAAGGAAAATTTTTCAAAACAAGAGCTGTAATTCCAGCCAACTCTGGTCCGGTGCCTCTCATTGCAATTGCCCAACCCTCAGTGTCTATGTCTCCTTCTGGCATTTTTCTAGCCGAAACATGCTTAGGACCAACTTCCAATCCTTCTCCTTCTTTTAATGCTCCCCGCCAGCGATGTAATAATACTTGTAGGCTTCCTTGTTCACTTTCAAAAACATCGGCCTCACTATCATGCGTACTCTTTTTAAAACCCAAGCCATTTAACAACAACCTAAATCTATTCATAAAATTATCCAATTCTTCCTGACCAGTTCGAACATGCTCCTTTTGCAAATAAACTCTAGGTTCTTCATGTGTTCGCTCAAAATCAGCTTTTTCAGTTCGCGGAACATTAGTCTGCGCTCCCCAAGGATTTAACGTAGCTAAATCCGCATAATCTATTTCTCCATCAAAGCTCAGCGCTACAGACATAATTAAAACAATAAATATTTAAAATCTGGTGTCCCCGACAG
Organism: Candidatus Peregrinibacteria bacterium; assembly: GCA_018659585.1. Taxonomy (GTDB): domain Bacteria; phylum Patescibacteriota; class Gracilibacteria; order UBA1369; family UBA12473; genus JABJMC01. Next base: position 19,374 of record JABJMC010000016.1, on the reverse strand, counting down.
GATTCGAACCTGTGGCCTCAAGCTCCGCAAGCTTGCGCTCTATCCAGCTGAGCTACGAGGACACGATTAAACTAACGCGCCTAATCTATAGAAAACATCCCATAAAATCAAGCCCATTCAACCTCTGAGTGATTCAATCGCCTCCTTCCGATCTTCTGCTCCAAAAATATACGAACCTGCCACCAACATATTTGCTCCCGCTTCTACACATAATTTAGCGGTATCATCCTTTACTCCCCCATCCACACAAATTGCTAAATTTGGCTTCTTTTCGCGCACCCATTTAATCTTATTTAAACACTCATGCATAAATGATTGCCCTCCAAACCCAGGTTCCACTGTCATCACTAACACCATATCCACCATATCCAAATACGGCTCAATTTCCTCAACTTTTGTTCCGGGATTCAAAGAAAGTCCAACTTTCACTCCTAATCCCCGAATTTGCTCCAAAACTTCACCTGTTTTTTCGGAGCAAGCCTCAACATGAATTGTAATCATCCACGCCCCAGCCTTTACAAAATCTTCTACATATTTTTCTGGCTCACTAATCATTAAATGACATTCAACTGGTAATTTACTCTGTAATTTTGCCACTACCGGTGCCCCAAACGTCAAATTTGGCACAAAATGCCCGTCCATCACATCCGCATGAATAAAATCCGCGTATTCATCAACAGTCGCAACCTCTTCATTTAATTTTCCAAAATCAGCGGAAAGTATTGATGGCCCAATTTTTACATGATTCTCCTGAGAAATATGATGCTGTGACGAAGTTTGCATATTTTGAGCGAAAATTATAAAGACTGACGAAATCGTATCAGATAACGATACTATGAGAAAGGAGAAGGACTTTATTTCTTTATTTTATAGTTTAAGAAAATTAATATTAACACCCAAAAAACCCCTCCTTATTGTACGTTACGTTTGACACAACACGTTCCTGCCAGGTTTAAATATGGCATACGAGTCAAGCTATTGTACTCATCCAAAAACCCTCCTTCCCTAACTTAATCTTTACTTTTCTCACTAAAAGTATTACAATTTATATATAAAGTAATACCAATTATTATGAACACATCTGTCTCACCAAAAGGACAAGCCACCATCCCCATGCCTATCCGCAAAAAATTCAAAATAGAACCTGGCACTAAAATTGAATGGGAGGTTGACACTGAAAATAACGTTATACTCCTTTACCCTGTAAACAACGAAAAAACCACTAATGACTGGGTTGATGAAGCCTGTGGAATGTTCGCTGGGAGCGACATGCTTGAAGAATATCTAGCCGAAAAGCACAAAGAAGTCGAAAAAGAATATCGCACCCTTAAACCTAATTCAAAATGATTGCCTATACTTTGGATGCCTCAGCTTTAATGGCTTTTACTCAAAAAGAAAAAGGCCATGAAAAATTAAAAAAAATCCTTAAAAGCAACTCTCGGCCCTTTATGCACAGCATTAATTTTTTAGAAGTAGAATATAAATCTAAAATAAAATTTCCTCATTTATGGCCCCAATCTAAAAAAATCTTAAAACATCTTCCTATAACCGTAGCTCAACTTTTAACAGAGGAAATTACTAATTACTCACGTTATTTAAAAACTAAATACCACCTATCACTCGCCGATAGTATTGGGTTAGCTTTTAGTAAATTCGCCGACACAACCTTCCTAACTTGCGATCGTCACGAATTAGAAATTATTGCCAAAAACGAGCCAAATCTAAAAATAGAATTCCTTCGCTAAAACTATCTCCCCTCTTTTTCCATAGCCATCATTTTATCTACTCTATCTTGATGACGCCCGCCTTCAAACTCAGATCCCAAAAACACATCTACAATTTTTTTGGCATCTTCCTCGTTTTCCAAAATACGTTCACCAATACAAAGAACATTCGCATTGTTATGAGTCCGTGCATACTGCGCCATAATTTCGCTAGTACAAGATGCTGCTCGAATGCCAATGTGTTTATTCGCGGCAATACTCATCCCTGTCCCAGTTCCACAAACCAAAATCCCAAACGACGCATGATTTTCATAAACTTTTTCCGCTACTTCACGCGCAATATCTGGATAATCAACACTATCCTCACTAAAAGCTCCTAAATCTATTACTTCGTGACTTTGCGCCTCCATATGATCTTTTAAAACTCCCTTAAAATTGTATCCCGCGTGATCTGAACCAATATAAATAAGCATATTTTTTTAATTTAATTATTTCCAAATACCGGTAACTGAACGCGCCTCATGAACATTCTTAACTACACTTGCGATAAGTGGCGCTACTGAAATCTGTTTTAAATTTTTAAGTTTCTTTGCTTCTGGGATTGGTAAAGAATTTGTAACTACAATTTCCTTAAATCCAGCTTCTTTGAACCGATCCACACAAGGCGGTGAAAAAACCGCGTGCGTTGCTGCCACGTAAATATCTTTCTTTGCACCTGCTTTAATCAAAGCTTCACGAGCCGCAATAATTGAGCCACCCGTATCAATCATGTCATCTAACAAAATACATGTTTTTCCTTTTACATCACCCACAATTGAGTGCGCTACTGCCTTGTTATGCTTAGGTCGCATTTTGTTTACAATGGCTAACCTTGCACCCAGCGGCTCTGCCAAACGCTTAGCTGATTTACCTCCACCAGCATCTGGTGAGACCACCACTAAATCCTTTAACTTTTTCTTTTTAAAATAATTCACAAACAAATGATGAGTATGAATATTATCCACTGGTGAATCAAAAAATCCTTGTGTTTGTCCAGAATGAAGAGACAAAGTAATGACGTGTGTTGCCCCAGCTGCCGAAATTAAATCCGCCATTAATTTAGCTGAAATAGGTTCCCGCGGCGTAGCCACACGGTCCTGCCGCGCATACGGATAAGAAGGTAAAACCACATGAATACTCCTGGCAAACGACCGTTTAAAAGAATCCAACATCACAAACAATTCCATCATATCTTCATTTACATTGCGTGAGGCAGATTGAATCACATAAACATCACAACCACGGACTGTATCCATCGGCTTAGCGTAAATTTCACCATTAGCAAACCGCTGAATATCCATTTCCGACAATTTCACTTTTAATGCTTTGGCAATTTCTTTCGCCAAAGCCGGGTGTGAGCTACCCGAGTAGATTTTTAACTTAGATTTTTTTGGAGGCATTTTTGGAAGGGTCAAATTTTCGACCAAACTATATCACATGGACGTAAATCGGCCCATACCCTTCGATCATAGAAAGCACGGCTGTTTTTGCATCAGCTTCATTGGTTGGAGCAATCACATTCATATAAGGTGATTTTTCAATATGATCCTTTGCCTTGGTATCCCCTATCCCCACCATTTTTATATTTAAACAATTTCCCGACAAATTATCTTGAATCTCTTTTAAACTATTCAAAAACATTTCCGCACCCCCTAATACAATCGGAATTTTTCCAGTTAACGCTAACCCCACGGCCTGATTTATACAAATCCCCTTTAAATCAACTTCAATATACCGCTCCCCAAAAACTTTCTTAAAATCATTTTCCCCATAAAAAGAATCCCGCGCATCCAACACCACCCAGTTCTTATAACGAACTCCTACTTTAATTAATTCATCAAAAAAAACATTAGACAGCATCTTCAAAATTTAAAAGTTTAATAACATCACCCTTAAGAATTCCTAACTCCTCAGAAAGACCACCATTTATTTCCAAAACATAACTAGCTGGTTCATCCGAAAAATAACTCTCACAAAACAATTGCTCCGGACTGGCTTCCCGACACGGTGGTACGTTTTCCGCAATATTAATTATCTCTAAATTCTCATTTACAAAAATAATATCCAGCGAAATTAATGTGTCTTTCATCCAAAAACTCAATACTTGTGGAGCATCAAACACAAACCACATTCCTTCGTTATTTTTAAGATCACTAACGTGCTGCAAACCACTCATTCTTTCCTCATTACTATCCGCAATCGTCACTTCAAACTCATGAGTATCATTTATAGAAATTGTTGGCATATTACTAGTGTTATTTATATGAGAACAACCGCTTAATAGAATTAAAAAAATAAAAACCCCCAGCTTTTTAAGCATCATTCTGGGCTTTAAGAATTTCAACTGCTTCCTCCATTTCAGCTTCAGAAAAAAGAGCTCCTTTATATTGTTGCTTTCCTTCCATGAACGGGATTCCCTTACCTAAAACTGTTGGCGCCAACAATAAAACTGGCTGTCGTTCAACTTGTTTAGCTTTAGCAATCGTATTCAAAATCTCATTCTGATCATGCCCATTCATTAATTTAAATACTTTCCATCCAAAAGCCTCAAACTTATCTTGAAGTGGTTCTAATTTAGACGTCCCACTATGACTACAAATAGCCATTACCGAACTTAACCGATCATAAGCAATCCCCATTATCGCCTCCCAAGCCTGTCCATTTTTCAAATCTTCATCATCCAAAAGCACATAAATTCGATTCTTTTTTTTGCTTATTTGTAAAGATTGCGCCACACCATAAGCCACTGACAAACCCTGACCTGGTGATTTAAAAGCCATTTCTAATCCGGGAATTTTTAAACACTTTTTTGATGACAATATTTCATCCAAAAAACCAGCTTTTTTCAAAGCCACCTCAAAAACCGGCCAAGCTTCTGGATTAGACAAAACTACATAATCTCGGCCCTCCCACTGCGGCTTAGCTGCATCATATTTCAAAACAGACTGCCCGTGAGAATCTCCAAAATAAAGAGCCTCCACTAAATCAGCGTATGAAAATGCCAACCCAACATCGCCTGTTTTGGAGCGATTAATCATTTCCAAAATATCTAATCGAAAGGTGGTAGTCATAGTAAACGTACTGTAGCGGAATCTAAGCAAGCCCTCAAGAGAGGGGCATACTCTTTATCAATTTCTGCTAACGGCATCAAAACAAACTTTCGTTCTTTTAAACGAGGATGTGGAATTTTTAAATTTGGATCATTAATTTTTTCTTCTCCATAAATCAAAATATCTATATCTATTTCTCGAGGAAAATAACGACGTTTTCCATCTTTATCCAAAAAATTATTTTGCTCTAAGGTTTTTTTTGATTCACGTCCTAATTCCTCCTCAATTTTTTTACAAATTTTTAATAAATCTTGCGGCACAATTTTAGTTTCAATTTTAATAACCTGATTCAAAAACCAAGGCTGACTTGCATCTTCCGGACAATCCACCACTGGCTCAGATTCATAAATAGACGATTCTTCTACAATCTCCACTCCCAATTCTACTAGCCGATTTTTGGCTCGCTTTAAATTACCCACACAATCCCCCAAATTCGACCCCAAACTTAAAAAGCAATTTATCATAACTCAATTATACTCATTATTTCTACTCTTCATCAACAAACCAACTATTACCATCCATCGTGTCATCCGTCACATCATCACTTGGGACCTCTTCTCCTTCATCAGCATCATCGGTTTGCGCTGGCACTACTTCTTTATCTTCAGGAGGTAGGCCTCCTTCGCATAATGGCTTTGGAAATCTAGCCCTCCATACTCGATCACGTTCTAATTTAGCAGCACGACGCTCAGCCATTAAGGCTTCGCGAACTGGCGCTAAAGCTGATTCCGCTAATCTATACACTCCCTTCGCTAAAGTCATTACGTCTCTTGCCGTCTTTATCTCAGGCTCATCAGGGTTATTTTTACCATCATGAGCTGAATAAACCTCATCAAACTCTCTTTTTGCGCAATTAAACGCCCCTCTCTTTCTACAATAATCTCTTTTTAATATACGCCACTTTAAATACAACTCAGTTTCACCCTCCCTCTCTTTTTTCCACACTAAATATGCCTTATTAAAAGCTCTATAAGCCTCTACTAAACTAATACCAACCTCTCCTTCTCTAATCTCATCCAACATTGCTAAAGCCTCTGGGATTTTTACCGTAGGCTCCATTCCTCCTTTAGAGGTATTAGGACACAATCTTTTTCGAACTGATAATAAAACCTTAGTAATAGCCCTTGGAGCCTTACCCTCATCAATCATAACCTGAACCCCCTCTTTGGTTGTTGGCGCCTCTTTCAAAGCAGCTACCGCATCTTCCAAGATTTTAGCTATATCAGCAGTCGCTTCAGGCACTGAAGCTTGTGGAGTTGAACCCTCTTCCAATACACCCTCATCTGGGGAGTCCTCACCTGGGCCAGTTTTTGTGGCAGCCATTGACATAACTCATATTATAAAAGCACAAATCGTGCTAAATTAAGATGATATTCTAGGATTTGTCAATGAAAATGTCAAGTCAATTTCACCCTTTATTAAACCTATACTCTTCAATAATTTTATATTCTGGAGCCTGATTCGGTTTTAAATGACTCTTCATCAGATAAAATTTGTCTAATTTAAAAGATCTTCTTTGGACTCCCAAACGCCTCATTTTTTCGATTGTCTCTGTTGTTAAACCCTTAACATCACGAACTCGAGCCAAAGTAATATGCGGACGAAAACGTTTTTTCTCAATCGCAAACCCAATTTGATTAAGCCCTTCTGTTAAATTTCTCTGAAAATCCAGCAATGCCGGCGGTAAATAAACCCCAGCCCACACCACACTTGGCTGCCCTCCTCTAAAAAACACCCCTGCCTTCCCAAACGACATTTCTAAATCTTTTTCTGAAAAAATAACTTTTTGGGCTATTTCCTTGGCCTTCAAACGCACCCCCATCTCTTTTAAATCTGGTAGTTCTCCCAAAAACTTCAAACTAACGTGAAAATAATTGGTTAAACTATAACGAATTCCATCTTGAGGCAGATGATCTTGCGCCAACTTAAGAGGCTTAATCATTTCCTCCGGAATATTCAAAGCAAAAAAATATCTTTCTTTTTCTTCCATAGTTCTCTTATACCAGATATACTCCAACCATGAAAATCGTGATTCTTCTGCCAAAAATGCATGCTGGGGCAGAATTGGCTCTCAATAAACTTATTCGCCGCCCTGATCTAGAGATTATTGGGCTTATTCGGTCCGATATTTCGGTTTTTTCCAAAAAATACTGGAAATACATGCGTTATGGAGTTCGAAGAGCCGGTCTTTTTTACGCCATTGTGATTGGACTCATGGTTTATTTTGAATTTATTGGTGTGGCTCTAGCTGGGCTTTTTTATTGGCACCGTAAACGCAGTTGGCGCACTAGCTCCAAATTAGTCCAAATTCACAACCTTAAACTTCACGACACTGACAATATCAACTCCAAAAAATCAATTCAAATCTTAAAATCGTGGAAACCAGATGTCATTGTTTCCCTTTCTTTTGATCAAATCCTTAATAAAAAAGTTATTGAAATCCCAAAAATTGCAGCCCTAAATATGCACCCTGGTTTACTACCAAAATACCGCGGTATTTGGCCTAATTTCTGGAAACTACATAACCGCGAAAAATACGCTGGAGTTACCATTCACCACATCGCCGAAGAGGTCGATGCTGGCGAAATAATCGCTCAAATGAAATTTCCTATCAAAGAAAAAGATTCAAAAGTCTCCCTCTCCTTAAAATCCGCCCATCACGGCAGTAAATTACTAGCCAAAACCCTAGCCAAAATGAAGCAGGGCGTAAAAATCAAACCCCTTAAAATCAAAGGCAAACCCAAATATTATTCTCTGCCCAACAAAAAACAATTCGCCGCTTTTTTCGCACGAGGAAAAAAACTATTTAACTTATGTCTCATCTGGAAAAAATTTGGGCGGAAGGTTTAACCAACCTTAATTAATTCCCGCGCCTCCCATAATTCCTGCTCAAATTTTTCGATATCAAGATTTTTTTCGGCCTCCTCTAATTCCTCTACCCGCGCCGAAAGTGCCGGAGCTTTTGGAATATAAAGTGAACAACAATCGTCATACGGCTGCATTGAAATTTCCGCCGTTCCAATCTGTTCCGCCATTTTAATTATCTCATTTTTATTCATGCCAATAAGTGGTCGCAACACCGGCCGACTCGCCAAAACATTTACTACATTCATATTTTCTAAAGTCTGTGATGCTACCTGCGCCAAACTCTCACCCGTGACCAAAGCTTTTGCTTTCTCACGACGCATTACTCTTTCCGCCAGCCGAATCATCATCCTCCTATACAAAAGAACTCTTAGGGCGGCATCCGCCCCCTTCACCACCTCCTTCTGAAAATCAATCAACGGAATCATGTACAACTTACTTTTTCCTTGAAATCGATTCAATTTTTCCACGATTTTTTTCACATTTTCCATGCTTTCCATTCCTGTAGCTGGATAACTATGAAAATGTACATAAATCACAGTTGCCCCCCGACGCATCATCATAAAACTTGCCACCGGCGAATCAAATCCTGACGAAATTAAAGAAACAACTTTGCCACTTACTCCCACTGGCAAACCTCCTAACCCCGGCTCTTTTTTTACTGAAAGTTGCACTTCTTTTGCACCCCAATCCACGTACAAAACCACTTCTGCTTTTTTTAAATTCACCTTCAAACTTCCAATCACTGGCAAAATTCCCGCGGAAATCTTTTTGGCAATCTCCATGGAATTCATTTCAAAATTCTTATCACTACGATGCACTGCCACCCGAAAAGTCACTTCTTCGCTCTCTCCCACTTCCGCTTGCACCATCTCCAACCCACGCGCTATCACTTCCTCAAAATCCCTAGCCACACTCGAAACAAAAGAAAAGTTCTCCACCCCACAAACTTCTCCTAAAATCTCGCGCACACTATCCTCATCACTTTTTTCAAAATGAACTCGAAAATGATCGTGCTTTTTTTCTACCTTCGCCCCCTCAAAACCCACCATTACGCGCGCCAAATTCTCCTTTAATTTCGCTTCAAAAAAACTCCTATTCCCTCCTTTCAAAGCGATCTCGTGATAATGAATGATTGCCGTAGCCATAATTTAAAGTTAATATGTCGCGGAACACTAACCCTTTCAAAATGAAACATACCTTACTTTTCCTCGCTCTAATCTTAGTGATTGGTAGCATAGCAATAACCGCTACTGCGTGCAAAAAAGAAACTATTACCACCGAAGATGGTGAACTTATAATCGAAGATGTTGTAGTTGGCGATGGAGACGAAGCCCAAACTGGAGATATGGTTTCTGTGCACTACACCGGGACCTTAATGGATGGCACGGTTTTTGATAGTTCTGTTGCCAAAAACAAACCTTTTGAATTTAGACTTGGTGATGGTTATGTCATTAAAGGCTGGGATGAAGGTGTTGTTGGAATGAACATTGGCGGAAAACGCACACTAACTATTCCTCCGGGCATGGCTTACGGTGCAAATGGAATTCCTGGTGTAATTCCACCTAATTCAACTCTTCAATTCGAAGTAGAATTACTCGAAATTACCTGATTCTGGTAATAACATTTTTTTCTTTGATCGATCTCGTAAAGTTAACGAGACTCTTCGAACAATCCCAGCGGCATTATCACCACCGCTAACATCATTCCCTAGGTTTACACTTAAATCATCCCCCATCAATCCCGCTAAAATTGTGTATCCATTTGGAGCATTTGAATCAAGCGCTTGTGAATAACCCAGCACCCAAGCCATATTTGTGGCCCCTCGCACTGGCCGACCATTTCGCACTGGCTCCACAGTCCCGGTTTTCCCACCATCAATAAGTCCGTTCAAATCTTCCAAAGTTCCTTCTTTTTCTAATGGAACTGCCAACCATGAACTAGTTGCGCCATTCGCATGCGCCAACCTTGCACAACTACTTGCACTGTCTTCACCATTTGGATATTCAAAATGGAGCTCTGGTGTCACCACTGTTCCATTGCGCATTTCAAAAGACTGAACCACGTGCGGACTCGGCATTACCTGCCCATTTTTCGCTGCTTCCATAAAAGGAAGTAAAGTTCGAGGACTTGGATCCCAAACCCCTAAAGCAGCGTCTCTAAACCAGTTACGACCACTATCGGCATGCGTTTGGCCATAACAATTCATTAATCTATGTGCTCGTTCTTGCGAAGCTCCAACAGCTGTTGCTTCTCTAATAATATCTGATCGCGACATTCTTAAATCATCCCGAAAATCACTAGCCCTTTTATGACCAGGCCTTAATCCTTTCCCCGCCACACTAGATGCTAGCAACAATTTCCCAACTGACCCAACAGATTGATTAGCATCCATTCCTCCGATTCCATCAAAACCATTTTCATCACCAGCGTGCGCTGCAATAATTCGTCCTTCTGAATCCACCACTACCACAATTGAACGCGCTTTATCAGTTTCCAATCGCCCTAACTCTTGTTTACTCGATCGCACTGCTGTCCCCTGCACATTCGGATCAATTGTTAAAAAAATGCTTTTCACAACTTCACGCCAATTATCACCAAACCGCTGCCGAGCCTCCTCAATTGCCAACACAATCGCATAATCATAACCCGCGGTTGGCGCCACACTAAACCCCCTCCTTGATTCTCCTACATCACTTTTTGTTCGCGGTTTAGCCGCCAAAATTTGTTGCTGAATTTCTTCTCGATCTTTTTCAAAAATAACTCCTTTTTCAATCAATAAATCCAAAGCATACGAAGCTCTCCCCACAATATCATTATGCGAACCTGGATCATCCCAACGATTTTGCGTTGAATCCCAGGTATAACGAACCATCGCAGCTAATACTAATTGATGACCAATTGTCATTCGCGAATCTTCCACACCCTCAAACCCCCAATACAATCGCGCAAACAATTCCACCCCCTGTGCTTTTGGACCTAAATAACCAAACGTCGCGTAATGCGCCGCAATTTCTTCTGGTGTATACAAATTTGCCATTCCAATCCCACAAGTTGTATCTAATAATTTTCGCTCCCAGCGTGAAGATTCTTCATAACCATTAGTCCCAGCCCGAAGTTGTCCACAAGCCTGATCCGCCAAAGTCGACCCTCCACCAGACTCACCTAAACTCAATACCGCTCGTGCAATTCCAGTTGGATTTACTCCTGTAAAATCACTCCAACCACCTTCATGCCCTCGATCTTCTAACATCACTAATCCTTGATACCAATGCCACAACGAACCGTCTTGTTCTAACATTTCTGGCGGCACCGGAATCGAACGATCAATCCCCCGGAGCTCATCAGCCCCAGCTCGCGCTCCATAAATATAACCAATTGGCTGTCCTTCTAAATCCGGATCATGAACCACTAAACTCACCGCTGTTTTAGCCGCCGAACTTTCCACCGCATCACGAGCACTCTTTTTTCCATAAATTTGCACTACTATGGTCGATACCAAAGCCATTATCGCCGCAATTAAAACTTTATTCACAACTCTTAGGTGCACACTTTCCGATACTCGGCTCACTAAAGACTTTCGCCTTTTCCATTCTCTTATTTCCTCAAATTCACCACCTTCCATCACTTCGCTTCTCCGAACATCACTTAAAATCTGATCTAATTCAACTTGCATTTCTCCTGGACCCAAATCTTGCCCCCAAATCTCCTTACCAGGCCAGTCAGCAAAAATCGCCCGTAACTGTACCCCTAAACTACCAGGGACAGTATTGTCCGAAGCATCAATTACTTGTTGTACTTTAATAGACAAATCACGTTCAATCTGTCGACGCTCATCATCAGATGACCATTCCGTGGGGTGTTTGGATAGCATTTTAGGGGTGAAAACAAACTTAGGTATTGACACATTACGATAATGACCTACAATTGACAAGCCTAAATTCATCCACCCAATGAAAACTTTTAGAGGCCCCGAGCCCCTTGACCTAGACCAAGAACAATTTTGGGCCCTCGAAGAACTCGGTATAAATGAACCTGAGCTTCAAGCCACTACTTCCCAAATAGAAGGTGAAGCTAGTCCTGAGATGTGTTTTGATATTATTGCTTTTTTACACCATATTGCCGGAGATCCTGGGATGTATGGCCTTAACTTTGATGCTGAATCCGATACCACGAGCCTCAGCACTGGAAGCAGACACAAAAAAGCTCAACTTACCTTTGAGCCTTCACGGGATCCTTTTATTACTACTTCCCAATCTTTAGATTTCTTTGAACTATCTTTAGCCCATCCTTTAAACCGAGAAGGTTCGGCTTTGCATGTCAGTAAATCTTTAATTACCAGAGAAAAACAACGTCCTCGCCGCATCCTTGATGCTGACAATAGATTTGAAGCAACCATACTCTTCCCAAAGGAACATAAACCCACCATCGTATTACCTCATCGTGGAATTGATCGACTTGAACTAATAGAATTTTTAGTACGTGTTTTAAGGCGTAACCCTGATCGTCACCCAGAAATCACCAACATTATTCGTGAAGAATTAGAACGCATTAATCAAACAGCTGAAGTTTCTAGCCTCAGACATGATTTGTTTCTAGCAAACAAAGAAACTGAAAGCTGGCGTGTTACGGCCATTAAAGCCGCTCAAGTTGGACATGAGAGCCTACGAGTTATTAATGATGCGGATTATAATTATGCCCTTGCCAAACAACGTCGCAATATCCGTCGTAGTCGGGCCTTACTTACTGCTAGTGCCGCCGTAGCTACTGCTATTTTTTTACTAATTGGAGCCCAAATACTTCAAAAAGGTTTTTCACCTACTGATGCCATCAACAATTTCCTCTCTTCACTCGTCCAAAAACCAGATACCGAAGGAGACGATGAAACCATCACTCCGCCAGAACCCGAAACACCAACTCCCGCCCCCGAAGAAATTACTGACGACACAGACCTCGATGCCGAAGCAGAACGAATTATTAAAGAAATGGCTTTAGGTAGAGCTCCTTTTGAAATTATGGAACACGCCTGCACTCACGGAATTCCAGGAACATACAAATCCGCGTCTAAGAGCCCTCTGCCTACTAACAAATCACTTGGAGCCGTTAATGTTAATCACTATGACAAAGGTACTACTCTCAACGGCAATTTAATTGGAATCCTTGACGGCTCTTTTTGTACTAAAAATAGCGGTTTATTACTTAGAAGCTTCGCTGATTTTGACCCCCAAGATAACGACCAATTGCTAATGGAAGACACTCATGGCTCTACTTATCGCGCCCATTTTGAACCAAACGACCCCAAAGATTTACCAACTAAACGCTATTCCACCCCAGAATCAATTCACCAAGGATATTTTGTATATGTAATGTTTAACGGCGTTAATCTTATGTTTTATGGTTTAGGCAGAGATGGGACTGTTGGCGAAGGTTTCATTCAAGATCTCCGCGACATGGACAAGTTTGTGCGTGAAAAATATGACCTACCATTAAGGGTTATAAATCAACAAGATTTTCACGATGCCATCACCATGCGCCAAAGAGCTAATTCTGGAATGGAAGTCTCTGATTTCCTTCAACAAATACAACCAACCTAATACTTCCATTTAATCGAACAGCCAATCGAAGGCGCCTCTGGTTTTACAATTTCGTGTCCTTCGCGCATTGCCACCAAAGCATCCTTAAGCATCTGTTCTCCAACTTGTTCTGGGTCACGGCAACTATCATCAATCCCTCCCGTATAAACTAATTTTCGGTCTTTACTAAACACAAAAACTTGGGGTGTTCTTTCGGCGTGATAAGCCTTGGCCACCGCTTGCGAATCATCACGTAAATAAGGAAAATCAATCCCTTCACGCGCCACTAACTCCACCATTTTTTCATAAGAATCATCTGGATAATTCACATCATCATTTGAATTTACCCCCACAAATTGAACCTCCACAAACTCCGCTACCAACGCCTTCAAGCGATCCCAATAAGCCACCACATACGGGCAATGATTACAAACAAACGCCACTACCAAAACATCCTTATCCGCAAAACTCGCCAAATTATACGTTTCACCATCAGCACCAAGTAATTCAAAATCCGGCGCACTGGAACCAACAGGAAACGGATTAGTCGCAAGAGTGTATTCTGCCATTTTTAAATCTTTAAATTATCAAAATCCACATCTGGATACAATCGTTTAAACATCTCATTCGCAGTCTCCGTACTTCGCTCGTATTCCTGTAATTGCAACAGCTCAATCGTGTCATCTACTACGTGTGAACTCATGGCCTCAATCTCCATATAAACTGGGACTCCCGGATAAGCATCAATATCAATGTGTGCCCCACCCAAAACATAAGAACGTCGGTGTTTATCGTTATTTAGCGTCGCCTCAAACCCCAACCGATACATTAATTGCTCAAATTTATCTGCATCTTCCACATAAGTTTCTAATTCCTCGCGCGATTTACAACCATCTACAATTTCCTTGGGACCTTTAGTGCAAATTTCAAATTTATCTTTAAATCCCTCCTCTGCTTCCCAGCGGCGCAACCTCATTAAACGTCCATTTTTTCGCAAAGTATGTTCTGGAAAATCAAAATGCAAACACCGCACAATTCCCGAAAAAATCGCCTTCGCCCCAAGTTCCTCTAGGCGCGCAATCAACTTATCCACATCAATCCCAATAATTTTTACTTCAATTTCATTCATAAGTTTAGCTTTTCAGGAACAACGCTAGTCTACACTTTCACCCGAAATTCGTGAAATCAATCGACCAATTCGCGTATGCTCTCGCTTACGAACATTTTCGGGTTCCAAGGCCGCTATTCGCGACAAATAAATAAAAGGAGTGTCCATAAACGCCACTAACATCTTGATCACAAAAGTAAAAAACGCAATCTCGTGCAAGACCTCAAAATGCCCGTAAAAAGCCAAATAAGTAAACATAAACGAATCCACTAATTGCGAAGCCGCGGTAGAACCCAAATTCCTCATCCACAAATATTTTTCCCCAGTTCTTTTTTTAATAGCGTGATAAATCCAAACATCTAAATTTTGCGTTACCAAATAAGTAAACAACGAAGCCCCTACAATTCGTGGCGCCAAAGTAAACAACGTTTCAAAAGATCCCTGCACAAAATCAAATTCACTTGGCGCGTATTTAAGTGCAAACTGCAACATTACCATTCCAAAAATCCCCGCAAAAAATCCAATTCGCACCGCTTTAAACGCTTCTTTTTTCCCATAATGTTCAGACAAAAGATCTGTCGCAAAAAACAGCGACGCATAAATCACATTTCCAAGTGTGGCCTCCAAACTAAACACATTAACCTGTTTCATCACTACTAAATTCAGCAAAACCACGGAAATCGCAATATATGCAATCAGCCAACTTCGCCCCAATCGAAAACAAAGCAACACAAAACTAAGCGCCACAAGCGCCTGCAAAAGAAACCACGGTTCATTAAAAGTCCATTCAAACATCGCGTGTTACTTTACCATAAAAAGTTCCTCCACAACTAATCCCCACGATAAGCTACAAAGCTTGTCGGGCTTTCCCAAAGTTTTATTTCATAAAGCTTCACACCTTCTTGAGCCTCCCGCTTCAAACCTTTTGTGTCTTCTAAATAAGCCTTTAAATCATCACTTAAATTCGGATCTTCAATCTCTTCATGAAGCAACTCCTCCAATCCCACTAATTCCCCCCATATAAACGAAGCCAACCTCTCGGATGAAGGGTTTTCCACTACTTCATTCAAATAATGATGATCTAATTTCTCCAAAACACGCCGCTTTACAATCCTCTTCAACAACACAAAATCCACTACCATCCCATTTTTATGAACTGGGCCCTCAACCGTGACCTCCAACTTATAAGTATGCCCATGCAAACGCTCACATTTTCCATAGTAATCGGTTAATTTGTGCGCCGCATCAAATGTAAAAACTTTGGTAATTAACATACACGTCGATCAAGTTCTAAGGCCAATAAAATCTGACAAATTCCAGAAACTCCAGCCTTCCATTTTACTTCTTTTTGCAAAATACAAGAATCTTCATCAAACAAAACATCTGCTAATTCTTGAACATCTTTTTTGGAATTCCCTCCTGTTACTGTGAGTGCTCCGCCTTGAAGAGCCGCGTACATATCACGATCTTCAAATAATTTTTTCATCAACTTCAAATCCGCCTTAGGATCTTCGTGATAAATAAAACTCACGCCCATATCCTTGTCCGTAGCGCGTTCTTTTAAGTCTCGCAAAGCAAAATAATTAATCACTAAATCTGCATATTGTTCCTGCGCTTTAATATAACCCACGGAATCCGGTTTTCGATCTGCCAAAATTTTCACAACTTCATCTGGAGTATAACCACGTTTTTTTACATCACGATAAATTTTCCAACGTTTACGAATATCTTCGTCTGGACTTAAGAAAATTCTAAAATCAAACAAGTCACGCATTTCTCGCAAATGATACGGATGCAATCCCATAATCAATACAAATTTCCGTGGCTCAGTTTTTTGAGGTTCCGTAAATTTACCAGTGGCGTGATCATAAATAACCTTCCAAACTGTTTTTCCTTCCTTAAATTGCTTTACATGATCTAAGGCTAATTCTAGATGATTACATCCCGGATTTAAGTGAGTAATCGTCTTAGTTTTCATCTCTTCCCTATCCCATTTGTGATAAGCATCCATACTAATCACCAATAAATTTTCCTCTCCTACAATCGAAGCCAAATTATCAGACATAGTTTTCTTTCCACATCCACTATCCCCTCCCATTCCAATTATAAATGGGCGAATTTCTGAATCAGGCATATAAATAAGTTAAATAAAACCCCTTAAAGCGCCTACAGACTAGTGATCACTCCTTAAAAAGTCAATTTAAGAACGTGATTTTGTGTAATTAAAAACTTTTCAACACGTTAATAAAAATGCTAACCTTATTATTGTTAACTCACTATATGGAAATTATACGAAATCTCACCGAGGCAATGTTAGGAAGCGGCAATGGCATGCTTGGACATTTTGGCGATCTGTTTGGCGCTGGAGTTTTAGGCGCGGTACACAGTGTTATGACTTCTTATTATGAAGGCACTCTTGGCGGATCTTCCGGGGCCAGCTCTGGCGGCTCATCTAGTAGCTCCCCTGATTTTGGTGAACTTTTTGGCAATGAATTTGAAATGACTCCTAGCGAAGCTACCACACTCGCTGATGTTTGGGCTGCCGGCAATTCCCCTAGCGAACAAATCACTCTTTCTGACGTTCTTGGTAATTAATTTTATGAAAAAAACCTCTCCCTTTAAAAAATATCTCGAAATCGCGGCCATCGCCGGTGTGATTTATATTTTACTTAAATATTTAGCTGGCGACTTTGAAAGTTTTTGGATCGAAGCCTGGTTTATGTTGGAAATTTTAGTGCTAACCATGATTACGCGCACAGTCAGTCTCAAGTATGGATTTTTTGTTTACACTCAAGGATTAGTAATTGGCGCGGGGTTTACCTTGCTTGTCGGAATTATTATCAATGCCCTTGGGCTCCAAATTTCCGAAGGATTTTTTGGAGGGATTTTCATGCCCACCATCGAAGAAATTGCCAAAATCCTACCAGTCTTAATTGCTGCTTTCATCACCATTAAACGCCACCACACTGTTTTCAATATTTCAGACTTCCTCCTGTTATCTGTGATGAGCGGGGCAGGATTTTCAATGTTAGAAAAATATTTTTGGGAAGGAATTAATTTCAGTTTTACTTACGGGCCACACCTTGGCGACACTTACTTTTTTAGTGATGCCCTTGGCGTAAACATGAGCGGCGAAACTGTTGGTTATATTGGGCATGCGGCTGCTACTGGTTTAGTTGGGATGGGATTAGGGCTTGGACTCTATCTTAAAAAACGCTTTTCTTCGGCTAAAGCTTGGTGGTGGTTAGTGCCTGTTGCAACTTTTGGCTGGGTCACTTTCGAACATATTATTTATAATTTTCGGCACGATGTTTCGGCCATTTGGTTCAAAGGAATGGTCTTAACTCCCTGGATTTTCTTAGCTTTACTAATCACAACTCTAGCCATCGAAGGCCAAGCTCTTCGTAAACTTTTCAAACAATTCCCCTCCATCAAAAAACAAACTCTCTCTAGCTTTAAAGACACCGCATCCAACCTTAAAAAAGGCGAAGTCTCACTCACCAAAATCACCGCTCCGTTCCGTAAACTACGTCTAGTCAACCTTGCAGCCTGGAGAATTAAAGCACGCAAATAAAATTTCCATTAATCATTTCTCGCGTCTCCTTTACATCATGCACCCGCAAAATATGTGCACCATTTAAAGCTGCCTGTAAAGTGGTCATTACCGATCCTTCCAATCTTTCTTTGGGCACTTTTTCCCCAAACCTCGCCGTCAAAAAACTCTTCCGTGATGTTCCCACCAAAATTGGAAATCCTAACTCTTCCAATTCTCGAAGTTTCTCCAAAACCTCATAACTATAATCAGGATTCATACTCACAAACACGCCCATTCCTGGGTCCAAAATAATTTGTGGAATTCCTTTTTGTTGCGCCATTTCAACTCTCTCTCTTAAAAAATCTTTAATTGTCACCATCACATCATCGTATTCAATCGAATCTGTTGTAGTTCGCGCATTTCCATCTTTTGAATACATCAAACAAATCGGCACCTCATTCTCCAAAACCACGTTCGCCATTTCCTCATCCCCGCGTAAAGCCGTCACGTCATTCACCATGTCCGCACCCGCCACAATCGCCTGCCGCGCCACTTCTGCCTTCCACGTATCCACAGAAATCCAAACTTCTGGCAATTCAGCTCGCACTGCCTTAATCACTGGAATCACTCGCGAAAGCTCCTCTTCTAAACTTACATCCTTTGATCCCGGGCCAGTAGCCTCTCCTCCAATATCCAAAATGTCTGCACCCTCCAAAATCATTTTTTGCGCCCGTTGCACAACAGCCTCCACCAACACTCCACCCTCACTTCCATCCAAATCTCCCCCATCCGAAAAAGAATCTGGTGTCACATTAAGGATGCCCATAATCCGTGGGCAGTCTAATTTAAGCGTTTTTTGGCGAGACTTTAAAACAAAATTCATAACGTCCGAAATTTAGCACAGGCTAAACATATTCCCTAAGCTCTTTTGGTAAACCTTGTCTCAAATCTTCCTTCATTGCCTCAACATCAACCGCTTTAAAACGAGCAAATAAACCACCATCCATCAACCCTTCAGCCTCATCAAGAGCTCCCTCTATCCACCAAAGAACTGTAGCTACATCGCGTGTTGTTTGATACGTCTTCCAATCAACTTTATCATCCGCATTTATTCGCACCGTCTCTAAAAGATGAAATGGGACACGAATATTTCCTTCATGCCATTCCCACCCATCTACTTCATTCGTTCTACCCAAAGATTCAATAATATCTTCTGGCGTATTTGCTTCACGCATATTTAAATAAATCAAACGAAGTATATCAATACGAGAAAGTGGCACTGCTAAGAGAGGTTCCTCTTCCTCTTCCTCTTCCTCTTCCTCTTCCTCTTCCTCTTCCTCTTCCTCTTCCTCTTCCTCTTCCTCTTCCTCTTCCTCTTCCTCTTCCTCTTCCTCTTCCTCTTCCTCTTCCTCTTCCTCTT
>JABJMC010000015.1 GCA_018659585.1 Candidatus Peregrinibacteria bacterium | reverse complement strand
TAAAATAAAATTCAACCTGAATGTTTGTGCCCGGGCACAAACTCTTCTCTGTTAAATTAAACCATAAAAGTATCTGCTATTTATTAAGATTAAGATTATTTGGTCAAATCCGTGCATACTCATAACAGGTTTACTAAAAAATTGGGGTCTTTTTAGTAAAATCAAAGGTTGACAAAAAATAGGTTTAGGTTTACGGTATAGGCCATAATTAACCACCCCCTTATTATGCCTGCCCCAAAAGTGCCTGGCGATAACGGCGGCGACGCCGATAGCGATCGTGATTGTGAAGAAAATAGAGATTGTGATGATCATGGTGGTCAGCCTAATGGTAGCGTTCCGGCTGGCATTTCTCCTGTTTATGATCATTTTGCTGGTCGTGAACCAGGAGAGGATTGTGATGATATGGATGTTGGCGTTGTTACAGACCCGTTAGTTTTTGATGATACTGATACTGACGGCTATGGTGATGCTGCTGTTGTTACACCTTGCCCCCCAACAGGGCCATTTGTTGTTGAATCCCATGGTGATTGCGATGACCACCAGTCGACTCCAAGAATTGCTGAACATCAAAGAGAAGCCCTCCAGCAATTGGAGGAATTAACTAGGGGTATGGAGGGGGGTTCTAGACTTATTTTTGCCGAAATTCGGAAGGTAATTGAGGCTAACCCAACTGAGCCTTGGGGGGCAAATTTGTGGGGACTTAGGTGTTCTTTTGAGTTATTAGTTCAAGTAGCAGATTATGCAGTTAATAATTATGATAATGAGCAAGCTGTTTATGCTTTTTATGATAGTGCTTATAAAGCAATTTTGGCGATTTATAGTCCTACTGAACAATTTGAGACTAGTGATGAAAGGGAACTCGGTAAGTTTAATGCTACTTCTATGTTACGGGACTATAATGCTTGTTTAGCGGTGTCGATGGCCTCACGTTTAAAAATTAACAATTGTGAAGTCTACTGAAGATAAAAACACATAATAATATGGTCCCATCCACCCCCACTAATAGGCCCCCAACCCCCTTATCTCCGGAACGTGCGTTCCAGGAAGTATTAGATGAGAACCCTGGGCATTCCATGGTTTTTTATACAGAGAATAAAGGGAAGGTAAACGCTATAGCTGGGAAGGAGTTAATGCACCGGGCAGCACGACATTTTTTAAGTGAAGCGACGACTTTGAATGAAGAGACTTGTTGGAATAATTTCGCGGGTTTTTATAGAGAGCTATCTGTTTGGTGTGGTGTCCCTGGGCGTAGTTCTGCTGAGGAAGCTGTTCTAGGAACAGCGCGTCAATTAGAAGAATGTTTTAGAGCTATTTCGGATAGGTTTCATGTTGGGATGACTGAAAAAAGGCGCAGTGTCGCATTGCGACGAAGTCGAGATAAACAAGTAGCGCGATTTTCTGAGCAGCAGGGGATTTCTGGAAAAACTAAAATAGCGATATCAGCGATTTTTCTTGTAGCAGCAGCAGCTTTGGCTACTTATACTAATGGTCCTGGAGCTTGTAATTGTGAAGGTTGTGGTGATCCAGAAAATCCAGCCGCTGATACACAACCAGATGATGATTTGACTGGTTAGCGTCCACAACATTTCTTATACTTTTTTTCGCTTCCACAGGGACAAGGATCATTCCTTCCTACTTTTTCGTATGCGGCGGGGTCGGGTTGTTCTTTAGGTTGTCTTTCGGGGAATCCAGGAGTTGGATCATCAGCACTAACAACACTTACATTTTTGGGATCTACTTTGGTGGGTTTTTCTTGAGGTTCATTCATAGTGCTGCCCGCACTTATTTTTTGGATGCCAGCGGTGGCGAAAGTCCCGGCTTGGACTGGCGTGCCGGCCGAACCAGGGTTGGCGCCTATGACTCTGGCTAATTGACTCTTACTTAAACTGCCTTCAATGGCCGAAGCATTGGTTTTCATTTGCATAGGCAAAAGTGGTGCTAGTTGAGCCTGTTTTTCGGCTTGGCGGACTCGTACTTTGAACAAAGTACTAACAATTTGGGTTTGAATCATGTTATTTAATTCCCCAAACAATTCAAAACCTTCGTTTTGGTATTCAATTAACGGGTTTCTTTGGCCGTAACTGCGCAAAGCCACTCTTTCGCGTAATTGAGTCATTTCGTTGATGTGTTCCATCCATAAAGTGTCTAAAATTCGGAAAGCAATTGCTCTTTCAACCTGTCGCATTAATTCGGGGCTAGGCATGGTTGCTTCTTTTTCAGTGTATTCAAGTCGTAAGAATTTTTGGGCCACAGGTACTATTTCATCGGAAATTTTGTATTTTTTGAGTTCTTCTTCGGAAATTTTGTTATCGGAATAGCAAAGATTGCTAAGAGTTTCGGCAATTTCTTTGTAGTTCCATTTTTCCTTAGTTTCGAGTGCGGCGTGAAACATAACAATGTCATTGGCTTCTTTATTAATTAGTTCTTTGATTTCGTCGTGAATGTTTTCGTTAGTCAAAAAGTTGTTGCGACGTTTATACATGATTTCACGGTGTGTGTTCATAACATTGTCGTATTCCACTAGGTGTTTACGAATGTCAAAGTTTCTTCCTTCAACTTTCTTTTGAGCACTTTCTACGGAACGACTAATCATACGGTTTTCAATGGGCATGTCATCTGGGATCCCTAGCCTTTCCATAGTTGCTTTAATTCGGTCTGATCCAAATAAACGCATTAATTCATCTTCCATGGAAAGATAAAATTGTGTGGTTCCTGGGTCACCTTGACGTCCAGATCGACCACGAAGTTGATTATCAATGCGTCGACTTTCATGACGTTCTGTTCCAGCCACATAAAGACCACCTAATTCAATAACTCCTTCGCCTAATTTAATGTCAGTTCCTCGACCAGCCATATTGGTAGCAATGGTGACCGCGCCTTTTTGGCCAGCTTGGGAAACGATTTCTGCTTCACGTTGGTGGTGTTTAGCATTAAGAACATTGTGTTTAATCCCTTGAACGGAAAGTAGCTTACTGAGCATCTCAGATTTTTCAACCGAGATTGTACCAATTAATGAAGGTTGTCCTTTTTCGTGTAGCTCTTTAGTTTTTTTGGCAATCGCCATGAATTTAGCTTGCACTGTTTTATAAACAACATCCGGAAGGTCTTGCCGAGTGATAGGTTCGTGCGTGGGGATAACTAAAGTTTCTAAATTATAAATAGCTCCGAATTCTTCGGCTTCGGTCACCGCGGTCCCAGTCATTCCGGCTAGTTTTTCGTACATGCGGAAAAAATTCTGGAAAGTAATAGTGGCCATGGTTTTACTTTCACGTTTAATGGGCACCCCTTCTTTTGCTTCGATAGCTTGGTGTAGTCCATGTGAAAAGCGACGTCCGGGCATTAAGCGTCCGGTGAATTCATCCACAATTACAACTTGTTTGTCGTTTAGGACATAGTCGATGTCTTTTTGGTAGGCAGTTTTGGCGCGGAGAGCTTGTTCAATGTGGTGAACCTCTTGAAATCCAGCGTCAGTGTAAATATTTTCAACACCGAGGAATTCTTCCATTTTTTTAATTCCTTGTTCGGATAAAACCGCGGTTTTGGCTTTTTCATCAACATTGTAGTGGGTATTTTCTTCTAGTTTATCAACTAACGTGTTGTATTGAAGATATTTTTGAGTGGATTCTTCGGCGGGTTGCGAAATAATAAGGGGAGTTCGAGCTTCATCAATTAAAATAGAGTCAACTTCATCCACAATAGCGTAATAAAGATTTCGTTGGGCCTTGTGTTCTGGGAAACGGGCCATGTTGTCGCGTAGATAATCAAATCCCATTTCATTATTAGTGCTGTAGGTAACATCAGCTTTATAAGCAGCTTTTTTATCTTCTGGGGAAAGTCCATGTTTATTTACTCCAACAGTTAAACCTAATAAACGATAAACTCCACCCATCCATTCAGCATCACGTTCGGCTAAATAATCATTAACAGTAACTAAGTGAGTTCCTTTCCCAGTTAAGGCATTTAAATAAATTGGCATGGTACAAGCTAGAGTTTTCCCTTCGCCAGTTTTCATTTCGGTAACTTTTCCTTGATGAAGAATAATCCCGCCGATAATTTGAACATCATAAGGAATCATATTCCATTCAGTTTGATGTCCCCGAATTTCCCATTTTTCACCTATTAGTTGACGACAAGCAAATTTAACTAAAGCAAAAGCCTCTGGAAGAAGATCCTCTAAAGTTTCCCCTTTTTCTAGGCGGCTTTTAAATTCATCGGTTTTTTTGGGAATGTCTTCGGTTTTTAGTTCGTTCTGATATTTTTCTTCGATTTGATTAATATGTTCAACCATCGGTTTTAACCGAGCAATCGCTTTATCATTGGGATCACCAATGATTTTGTTAATAATTTTTGTAACAACCATTTGTTAGGAGGGAGTTTATTTAAATTTAAGTCGCGCCTATTTTACTCTTTAGTCAGCGCCTTGGCCACCCAGAACTACCAGTAGGGTTCGGGCAAGAATTTTTAGATCAAGTAGAGGAGACCATTTTTCAATGTAAAAAGTGTCGTAACGAACCTCTTCTTCAAAGTTTAGATCAGAGCGACCATTAACCTGAGCTAAACCAGTAATGCCAGGTTTAATATTAAGCACAAATTTATGATGTTTTTTGTATTTTGCTACTTCTTCCGGAAGGTGGGGACGAGGTCCAACTAAGCTCATTTTTCCAGCAAAAACACTCCATAATTGAGGAAGTTCATCTAGGCTCCAGCGTCGTAAGTGTTTGCCAAACCTGGTAATACGAGGGTCGTTTTTGATTTTAACAAGTGGGCTGCCTTGACGGTGACTTTTTTCATTTAAGTCTTTATATCGGAGGTTATCGGTTTTGGGTTTCATGGTGCGGAATTTGTAGAATTTGAATAATTTACCATGTTCACCAACGCGTTTAACTGGTTCGCCATTATCTTTTTTAGAGAAAATAACTGGTCCGCGTGAATCTAATTTGATGTAAATAGCGATAATTAGAAGTGAAGGACTTAAAATTATTAAAAGGAGACTAGAAAAAATAATATCAAAAATTCGTTTGTAGACTTTTCCCCAACCATCTAGGGGAGTCATTTTTAGGGAAATAAGAGGAAGGCCGGCAATGTTAAAAACATCGATTTCAGTTTTGTGGATTTGGAGGACATCTGGCACAAAATGATATTGGATGTGGTGTTCGCGACAGAAATCAATGATTTTGTGAGCTTCAGCTTCGGGAAGGTCAGATTTGGTTTGAATAATTTCTTCGATTTGATGACGTTTGATGATTTTTTCTAATTCCGTGATTTTGCCAAGAATTCTTAAAGGAGAATTTTTAATGGGGCGACCGCTTTGGGTGAGGGCCCCTTTTAAATAATAGGCTGGATTGAATTTAAGTTTTTCACAGATTTTATTAGTGAGAATGTTTTTGCCAATAAAAAGAATGCGTCTTCTCCCAATTCCGTATTTGGTAAGCCAGCGTTGAAATAATCTCATAATTACTCTTCCGGAAGACACAAAAATAACCGCTGAAATCCAAATATAACCAAGAACTAAACGTGAGAAGAAGAATTGTCTAGTTACAAAATAATAAGCAATAATCAGCATAATCCAGGCTGAAACTAGCGAAAAAACACGAATAACTTCGTTTCCAATGCGGCCCGAATTTTTCATGGCATACATGTGATTAACCGCAAAAACGACAATTAGTGCTAAAGCGGCCCATCCGGCAAACTGTAAATACTCAGGAAGAGTTGGGAAATTTAGAATATCTACGGGGAAGTGCATCCCGGGAATTAAATCACTGTATTGGCGCATATGATAAGCGACCAAGGTGGCCAGGATGACCATCCCAAAGTCGAGCGGGATGCGTAGGATTCCAAAAATGATTTCAGATTTTTTCATCAGGTCTATTGTATACGTGCACCCCAAAAAAGAAAACCTATCATAAGCCGAGTTTTGTCGAGGTGATCATCGATCTAGGATTGCCATTGCTGACAATCTCAAGCGGTGAGGAGCTTAGCCCGTGACATTACGGGGAGTTCTAAGCAGCCAGATCTCACCTTGCAGCAGGTAGGGTTTACCGACGATCCTGGATCACTCCAGGAGTCCCGTTCTTTGGGCTCGTCTTAGCCGCGCGGCTCTAGACGAACTTCTAGGTCAGGGCGTTGCACATCCAGAGCGGCGAACCGCTCCTTCTTACGTCTCTGTGGCACTGTCCCTACAAACATCTTATTAGGATGTTGCGATCGCTGTTAGCGATTACCATAATGTCAAGCTGCTCGGACTTTCCTCCTTTAGTGGCGCGAGCCAAAAAAGGCGATCACTCAAGGTTTTCTTAATGGGAGAGTATTATAAAAGACCTTTATTTTAAGTGCAAGTCAAGTTTTGGGGTGGATGGGCTGTGGGGGACGGGCCTTTAAGACTCTTTAGTCTTTTTTATTTTGGTGTACTCTCGTTCAAAAAAGAGAGCAGTTTCTAAGCATTCCTTAGCTTTTTGATTTTGAGGATCAATTGCTAGGGCGTGTCTAAGTAAGTTAATGCTGCGGGCAAAGTTTCGATCATTCATATAACAAACTGCCAGGTCACACATGACCAAAACGTCATCGGCAGACATGGTGAGAGCTCGTTCTAATAAAATAATACCTTTTTTGCGTTGTCCAAAGTGAAAAACAGACCAACCTAAACAACGGAGAATTTCCGGGTGGTTGGCTTGTAGTTCATCAGCCATTTCAAGATATCCAACAGATTTTTTCCAGTTTCCAAGAGCGGAATGGGTGAACCCGAGTAGATAGTTGGCGTTGGCACTGTTTGGATCAATACTAATGGCGCGTTCGAGGGCTTTTTTTGCTTTGCTGTATTCGCGAAGGCTTAAATAATTGTCTCCAAGTTCTTCAAATGCCTCTAAACAGTTTAAGTCATGATGAAGAATAGTATTACAAATCTTTATTGCTTCTTCATGATTCCCTTCAAGTTTTTGTCGATCGGCTTCGAGGATAAGGGATTGGTGGTCCATTTAGAGATTTTTTATTTTTGTACGTGTTTTTGCGTATCAGGACATTGTAGCAAATTTTCAGGGGAAAATCAACCCTACAACAGGTTATGTCCAAAAAGGCTGTTCTTGTCTTGAATAAGCCTAAAGTCTTAATTTATTAGGAGGCTTTGAAGCCGTTTTTGTGTAGAAATTCTTCGACGCGTGGGCCTAAATCTGGTCGTTTAAGCGCCCAATTAAGAGTGGCTTTGATTAATCCGATCTTAGTCCCGCAATCATAGCGGGTTCCTTCTAGTTCGTAGCCGTAAATAGGTTGCTTATTAATAAGAGAGCGAAAACCATCGATGAGGCGAATTTCACCATCTCTAGTGGCGGATTCAGCTTTTTCTAATTCAGCAAAGATTTCGGGAGTACAGACGTATTTACCAATAATTCCTAAATCTGATGGGGCGTCTTTGGGATCGGGTTTTTCAACTAAGCTTTTAATTTCGATTTCGCGGCCATTTTGAGATTTAGGAACAACCATGCCGTATTTATTACTGTCTTCAAGTGGAATTTTTTCTAGTCCAATTACGCAGCTTTCAGTTTTTTCGTAAACATTCATAAGTTGTTGGATGGCTGGAGTTTCGCTATCTACTAGGTCATCTCCAAACAAAACAGCAAAGGGTTCGTTGCCAATCACTTCTTTGGCGCAGAGAATGGCGTGTCCGTCACCAAGAGGCTGGGGTTGGCGCACATAAATAAATTTGGCGAGGTTAGAAACTTTGCGGACTTCTTCTAAAAGGTCGTGTTTTCTTTTTTCAACTAAGTTGTGTTCAAGTTCAAATGAATAATCAAAATGATCTTCGATGGAGCGTTTACCACGACCAGTCACAATTACAATTTCTTCAATGCCCGAATTAACAGCTTCTTCTACTAGATATTGAATAACAGGTTTATCAACCACGGGAAGCATTTCTTTGGGCTGAGCTTTCGTTACCGGAAGGAAGCGGGTTCCAAATCCAGCAGCCGGGAAAACAGCTTTGCGAATTTTAGGCATAATAGGGGACTTAAGAGTTTTCGATTTCTATAATTCTAGTGCGAACACGTTCGGTTTTTGGAATGCGGATTTGAAGGACATTGTTTTTGAAATTCGCATCAACATTATTAGTATCTACCGCTGCCGGGAGAACAATGGAGCGCGAGAAATTTCCCCAAAAGCATTCCTCAATATAAAAGTCTTCGTTTTTTACGTTGTCAGTGGCTGGCATTTGGCGTCGTCCTTTAATAGTAATTACATCGTCGGTGATAGAAATGCTGATTTCTTCGGAACTAGATCCAGCAATTGGTGCAATAATTACAATGTCGTTTTCGGTTTGATAAACATCTACGGAAAGTTGACCCTCTTGTTCGGCAACAAAGTCTGGGGGAGCTTTCTTGATTTTAGGGACCGGATGATCGTGGCGGGATTTGTCTCCGATAGGTTTACGACCAGTTTTTTTTGAAGCCTTGGTGATTTGTCCGATACCGATGGGTTTCATACTATAGAGGTTATTTAGCAGCTTTGATTTCGCTTTTTTTCCAGGTCTTTTTAGGAAGGAAGTTGAGGAATTCTTGTTGAGTGAGGGTTTCTTTTTCAATGAGAGTGGCTGCGATTTTGTGCATTTCTTTTAAGTGTTTTTTAAGTACTTTTTTTGAGGCCTCGTACCCTTCTTTTACTATTTTTTCTACCTCAGCGTCAATCTCTGCTGCCATTTTTTCGGAGAAATTTCTAACTCGTCCAAAATCGCGGCCTAGAAATACTTCTTGATTTGCTTCGCCGTAAATAATTGGACCTAAGGTGCTCATGCCAAATTCAGTGACCATTTTGCGAGCTAATTTAGAGGCTCGTTCTAGATCGTTGCTGGCGCCGGTAGTCATTTCGCCAAAGATAAGTTCTTCGGCCGTGTAACCACCCATTAAGGATATAATTTCATCCATAAATTTGGAACGACTAGAAAGATGTTTGTCTTCTTCTGGAAGGAACCAAGTTGCGCCTAAACTCATGCCACGGGAGACAATGGAAATTTTGTGAACAGGATCGCATTTAGGGGAGTAGTGTCCAGCTAGAGCGTGTCCAACTTCGTGGTAGGCAGTGATTTTTCGTTCTTCTTTGTTCATGGCGCGGGATTTGCGTTCTGGGCCCATGACAACTTTTTCAATGGAGCTTTCAATGTGTTTTTGAGTGACTTTTTTCTGGTTTAATTTAGCAGCCAAAATCGCGGCTTCATTAAGGAGATTTTCTAAATCTGCCCCGGAAAAGCCAGGAGTTTGTTGGGCGATTTTTTTAAGATTTGCGGTTTTGGTAAGAGGCTTGTTTTTGGAGTGAACTTTTAGAATTGCTTCACGTGCTTTTAAGTCTGGGCGATCCACAATTACACGGCGGTCAAATCTTCCCGGACGGAGCAGGGCGGGGTCTAAAACATCCGGACGGTTGGTGGCGGCCATGACAATGACATTAGTGCCTTGTTCAAAGCCATCCATTTCTGTCAGAATTTGGTTGAGGGTTTGTTCTCTTTCGTCATGGCCGCCACCAAGACCAGCTCCGCGCTGGCGACCAACAGCATCAATTTCATCAATAAAAATAATACAAGGAGCGTTGCGTTTAGCGCGTTTAAATAAGTCACGCACGCGACTGGCTCCCACACCCACAAACATTTCTACAAATTCAGAACCCGAGATATTAAAGAAAGGAACATCAGCTTCTCCAGAAACAGCTCGAGCTAGCAAAGTTTTTCCACAACCAGGAGGCCCAATCAAAACCACACCGCGCGGAATTTTAGCCCCCATTTTTGTATATTTTTTGGGAGTTTTTAGGAAATCCACAATCTCTTCGAGTTCATTTTTAGCTTCAACAGCACCAGCCACATCTTTGAACTTAGTTTTGTTCTTTTTACTATCATTGGAACGAGCCTTACTTTTACCAAAAGACATAGCTTGGCTATTGGATGATTGCGCTTGGCGCATCATAAATAAGAAAAACCCAATAATAATGGCAAAAGGCACTAATCCAATCAAAACATCCCGCCAAAAATTAGAAGCTTGTAAATCAATAATTTCAATTTCAACCTGCGCCAAAACCTCGGGATCAATATCAGCTAAAAGTTCGGTTACATTGGCACTACTCTCTTTAATAGTATAGAACTCAAACTCAGTTTCTGCGGCAATTTCACTGTCTTCAGTAAAGGAAATTTCATTGCCTGCGACTTGAATTTTATACACTTCGCCTGCTTCTACGCTATCTACAAATTCACTTAAAGGTACTATTTCTACATTGCTTTCAGCGGGGTTAAACATGAAATACAACGTGGTCAAAAGAAGCGCCGAAATAATGAGGTATAGAAGATTATTGCTTTTTGGACGTTGCGGGAGTTTGCGGACCGGCGGTTTGGAAGGGAGGTTAGGCATTTCGAAAATAAGGTTTAAATTTTAGCGTAATGATTGTACCGCAAGTAAGGGAGGATGGCTATGTTTTAAATCGTTCATCCACCCTCGTCCCAACTGCCACAATTTTGTCGTTTTTTGTTGTAAAAATCGGCACGTTTTGTCTTTCGGTGCGTGGGATTTTTGAATCTGTAAAGTAATCTTGAAGTTTTTTGGTACCTTTCATTCCAGATGGCTGAAAGCGATCGCCGGGTTGCCAGGTGCGTTTTTTAAGAATGCCTTGTGGAACGCGGTCAAAGGCGATGGGTAAGGTTTTTGGGTCGATTTTGGGAGAATCTTTTTGGGTGGAGGTAAATTTAATTTGGCCATATTCGGTGCGGACAGTAAGTTTTGAGCCAAATTGTTTTTGTTTGCCGGTTAAGTTGCGCGTGATGAGAGTTAAGACTTCTGTAATGTTTTTACGGGAGAGACCATTAGTAGAGCCGTAAGTTTGTTCGTAGAGGTGAGCGAGGAGAAAGGATTGGAATTCGGGTTCTTCGCGCGTGAATTCTTTGGTTGATACTTTGGTTCGATTGTCCCACCATTTTTGAGCGCGATTTGAAAGATCGTCATATTCGGCGAGAGCTTTTTTGCGATTTTTTTGGAAATCAGCGAGGAGGTCAGGATTTTTTTTGAGCAATTCAGGGATAAGTTCAAGACGAACCCAGTTGCGAAGAAAGTCAGTGTTTTGGTTAGTGGAGTCTTCGCGGTAGGGAAGGTTGTGTTGCGTGAGGTGGGCAAGGATTTCGGATTTGGGGGTTTGGAGGAGCGGCCGCGATAAGTGTTTGTTTGTGGCGCGCATGCCGATTCGGCCGCGTAAGTGGCAGCCACGCATTTTGTTCATGAGTACGGTTTCCAGATTGTCGTTTAAATGATGGGCAAGCAGAATTTCGGAAGCAGCGTGTTTTTGACGCATGCGTTCGAAAAAATCATAACGTAAAATTCGTCCTGCTTCTTCTAGGGATTTTTTATGGGTTTTGGCATAAGCGGCCACATCAGTTGTTTCGACTTCGATTTTTAAGTTGTGCTCAATGGCTAAATTGCGCACGAATTTTTCATCCGTTTCACTTTCTTTTCCGCGAAGCTGATGATTGAAATGCGCGAGGATTGGTCGCGTGCCGTCTTTAAGTAGTTTGTGCAGCAGATAAACTGAGTCCGCGCCGCCGGAAATGGCTAGAATAAGCTTTTTCATGGTCCTAAAATACCTTTTTTAGTGTGGAAGGGGAAGGTTAATTGATTAAATTAGGTTAATATGGTATAATATAAGGATTGAATTTTAATTATGATTTTATGAATCATGAAATACCTCAAGAAGATGTAGCAGAATCTCCTGGGTCTAGGGATGCGTTATTAACGCAAGTTATGGACTCTTTACCTCCCGATGTGAGGGATGTGTTGAAAGAAAAAGTACAAGTTTATTCAGAAATTATGGTTGTTGTTGAGGAGCAATGGGCGTCTTTAGACGCTAATCCTCGTCTTTCTGAAAAAGAGAGAAACGAATTAAAAGCTTATTATTTATTGTTAGTGTATGCGAATTCGGCTGGGGTTGATTTGCAGCCTTTTAGGGAAGCGAGTTTATATCATAGTAAAGATTCGGGGGCTTATAGTGTTGATGATATGATTGGGGATGAAAAACGTTTGGAAGTATCTGTGGCAACAGTTTTTCCTAGTGATTTAGATTCAGTGGATTTAACGCCTGCTTTAAGGTCTATTCGTCATGCGTTGATCTTTTCAGGCATTTACATCAAAAGAAGTGGCGGGCTTAATTTTCATTATCCTCCTTTTGGTAAAAACGCTTGGCCACAGAATGTTAAGGTTAGGGAAGATTATGAAGATGGTGTAGCTGAGTATAGTAAGGCCGATTTTAAATATGTGTATTCAGTTAATGGAGAGTTGGTTGAGATGATGGATCTTTTGCTAGAAATAGATCCTTTATTAATGCCATCTGAGCCGCAATCTTTGTTTTCTGCTTCGATGAATTTTGATTACGAAAAGGATGGTTTAAGATTAAGAGTTTATAATTTGTTTAATCCGGAGGATCCGATTTTGTGGGAGAGATTTTATGGGTACCCATCATTAGGTGATGATGGATCTGCTAGTGAGAAAGATGTTTATGAATGGCAGCAAGCAGTTTTAGATGAAATGGCAGCTTTTTATGAGGAGTTAGATGTGGGTGTTTTGCAGGCTGATTTTGAAACCTTACCACAGGTAGAGATTAATCACGGTATTGCAGATTTTAATATTTTATCACTGCAAGAAGAGGGTTTAGATTTAACTTCACAAAGATTTTATGAAGATTTTTTTGCTTTAGGTGGTAGGTATGTAGTGGTCCCAATTGTTGATAAGAAGGAATTAGAAAGAATTAGTCCAGGTTTTTTGTCCTCTCGGTTTGGGAGTTATCCTGGGTCTTTTGTTACTAATGGAGAACGTAGTGAAGAGGCAGTGACGGCGCATCCGCTTTGTATTAATGGTCAGGCTTTTGCTCTTGTTTTTGACTATTTTATAGAGTCAGAAGACTTTGAGGAATATAAAGATATGGAAGGAGAGTATAAAGATAAATATGGGAATAATATTTACGTGAATATTATTAGTTCTGAGAGTCAAACTCAGATGAGAGTTAAAGTTTATTGTCCTTTTGTTTACGCGGAAGAAGGGGAAGAGGATGTTTATGTGCCGGTTAGTGTGGATTTAGAGGGTTTAGATTTACCAGAGGGGCTGCAAGGGCGTGAGTTAACAAATATAGTTTATGTAAAAGCGCAGCAGCCAGCTTATCGTACTGGGGGAGTATTTGAGGATTTACCGGATTATGATTTGAAGTTTTATACAAATGTGCGTAATGAAGAAGAATTTAATGGAGCTATTGCAGAAGGGTTAGATGTGACGGTTGCTAAAGGCGCGATTCACGCGGAAATGATGTGGGGGTATGAACCTGGGGATTTAATTTGGAATGTAAATGTTGTGGAGGCGCGGTATATGAACGCTTTTTATTATCATGCTAATCCACATTCTATATTTTTTCAGGATGAGATTTTGGATATTCACCATAAGGATTTAGAAGCTGTGACTTATCACGAGGCAATACATTTAATAGATCGTTATTTAGGGATAACAGACGAGGGAGCTTTTAAAGATTGGTATGATGAATTACGACAGGGGGGTGAAGGTGATTTTTTCCAAATGTTAAAGGAAGAAGAGTTTTTATCAGCAATTGGGGGGCACCCTTGGGATAATGAGGCGGAACTTTTAGCATCTTTTTTAAATAGTTTTAATCATCCAGAATGGGAAGAGACAATCGCTACTACTTCGGATGAATTTATTAGTTTTTATTATGATGGTTTGTTGGCACTTGAGGCCAGGTTGGGCGAAATTGGCTTACCAGAAGAGGCTCCGCTTTGGAGTATTATTGATGAGAAACGCGAATATATAGATTGTGAGTTATTGGCGATTGATTAGTTCTTCAAAATCGTCATCCTCAGCCAACATATTTTTGATTTCTTTGCCGCATTTTTTGCAATAATGAACTACATCAAATCCCAAATATCCTTTGCGACTTCCTTTTTCGAGGCGCACTGGTTTCATTAATCCGCCACATTGACTGGCGCGAT
Organism: Candidatus Peregrinibacteria bacterium; assembly: GCA_018659585.1. Classification (GTDB taxonomy): domain Bacteria; phylum Patescibacteriota; class Gracilibacteria; order UBA1369; family UBA12473; genus JABJMC01. The sequence goes on along the minus strand of JABJMC010000015.1, from coordinate 16,333 downwards.
CACCTGGGACTTCATGGTCTACATGTTTGGAGTATAAACAGGTTGGACAGTGATTTCGACAACCTCGACCGAGAGGCGTAACATTCCCTCCACATTTTTCACAAGTGAACTCCTCATCTCGCGCAATAAAATTTTTTCGAATTTGGCTCATACAGGTAACTCTGAAAAATATACTATCGACTGCAATGTTACCATTTTGGCTGCAATTTGTTCAGCGCTCCTCGACGTATCGTTTTTGATACGCCTTCGTCGTGCTTCTTAAATTTCGCTCAAAATAGGTAACATTTCGTTTCGATACCATATTCCCCAGAGTTACCTAAACAGGTTAGCATAAGTTGACCTTATCTTAAAATTAAGGTATAATGATAGGAAATAAAAACCAAATTAACAAGCTTTTCTATGGATTCTATGGAAACAGACGTTCAAGCGGTTCAACAAGAACTTCCTTCTGGTAACCTGCGCTTCATTCATTTGATCGCTGGAGTGCTACTAGTTGGAGTGATGCTCTTAACTGGTTGGGCTTACTTACAAAAATATCGGATTGCCAAAGCCATGGCTGTGGTGGAATCAGACATTGAACAAGTTCAAGATGCTTTAGACGAAAAAACAGAACAAAAACTAGATAGTGTAGTAATTGCGCAAAATACGATTGAAGCGGTCGAAGAATCCTCGATTGTTTGGTCTAGTGTTTTGACTCGATTGTTAACAGTTACACCTTTAGATGTATTTTATCGATCTTATTCTGCTTCTTTGGATGGGCAAATGTCAGTTAGTGTTTTAACTGATACTTATGATTCGGCAGCCCAGTTAATTGCTCTTTTAGACGAAGACAACACGTTTGAAGATGTGTTTGTTTCTTCCCTTACAAAAGGAACAGCCGAAGCAGGCTTTGATGTGGTGAGTTTTGGAATTGTCTTTTCTGTAAATTAATTTTTTATTATGGCTCAACGTAATACAACTTCAACCTTTATTGCTGGCATACTTTTGATTCTAACTTTAGTAATTGGATTGTTTGTATGGCAACCAGCGCGCGAAACTGTGAACTCTTTGGAAGCTTCTTTATTAGATGCTGAATCTGAACTTAGTTCATTAGAAACTGAGTTAGCAGATTTAGTTATTTTAGAAGAAGAGCTTCCGGTTTCAGAAAAAGAAAGAGAACGAATTTTGGAAGCAGTGCCAATTGGCCTTAGTCAGGATGAATTAGTACGTAATTTAGATGAGATTGCCGAGGAAGCGGATGTGTCTTTGAATTCCATGACTTTTTCTCTGCAAAATGTAGAAGGAACAACCGCGGATGTTGTTTCGATGGTTGCTAATTTTACTGGAAGTTACGCTGATTTAGGTCGACTTTTGGAAGCTTTGGAAAACAATGATCGTTTATTCAAAGTTGTTTCCATTGGCGTCCAATTAGGTGACGTTACCGAAGAAGGTCAACAAATGACTTTTAGTGTTACATTAGAAGCTTATTACCAATAATAATATGGATCATTTTCGAGTTGATGACATTTTAACGTCTTATGGAGAAATTCATGGTGACGAAACTGAGCAAGTTATCTACGGGGTAACTGATCGGTCTAAGCAGTCTCTTTGGGTTCGTTTGAATGATGCTTGGATTGATCGTCAAAAAGTGCCAATTAAAGAAAAATCTTACTTTTTTCATCTGTTAGCTGTGATGTTGGATGCTGGAATCCCAATGCTGCAATCTTTACGAGTTTTAGCTAATAAATCTACAAATGAACGTTTTCGTCGGGTGATTTCTACAATGGCGCATTATGTGGAAGGTGGACGACCGCTTTCCGAAGCAATGGCCAAATTTCCAACCGTGTTTGATGATGCGGAAATTGGAGTGGTTCGATCTGGAGAAGCAATTGGTCGATTGGATCAGATGATGGCTAAACTTTCTAAGCAATTGGAGCGTACTTATAATATTCATTTAAAAGTGCGCGGAGCAATGACTTATCCAATTGTGGTGTTAGTAGTGTTGGCTTTAGCAACTTTAGTAGTTATGACGTTAGTGGTGCCAAAATTAGAAGTGTTTTTTGATGAAAGTGGAGTTTCTCTGCCGTGGTTAACAGAAGCGGTTTTGTTAATTAGTCATTTTGTGAGTGAATTTTGGTGGGTGCTTGTGTTGGGAATTATGATTTTTATGGTGCTTGGAAATTTGTTTGTGAGTACTCGTTCTGGAAGATTAAAATTTGATTACTGGATGCTGAAAATTCCGTTTGTGGGACCGCTTTTACAACAGGCTTTGATTACTAAGTTTGTGCGGCTTCTTGGAGTGATGGCGGCTTCTGGTTTGCCAATTAATAAAGCGCTCAAAATCTTGGGTGATTCCATGGGAAATATGTTGTATCGAATGAAGGTTCGTGAAGTTGTGCACGGCGTAGAAAAAGGTGGGAAGATTTCTGAAAACCTCGCCACAACGCCATTTTTATTCCCAACTACGGTAACGCAGATGCTTTCTATTGGAGAAAATTCCGCGACCTTGGATCAAGCTTGCGAAAAATTAGCAGATCATTACGAGCTAGAAATCGAGCATTCTATTAAAAATATTACAACTGTGATGGAGCCGGCTTTGATTGTATTTGTAGGAGCGGCCGTGGCAGTGTTGGCTCTAGCGATTCTGGGTCCAGTGTTCTCACTTTCAGAATTGGTGTAAAATAGGTTCATGAGCCCTCCCAAAGCCTTTACCTTAGTTGAACTTATTGTTGTGATGACTGTCATCGCGCTTCTTTCGGCGGTGGCGATGATTGATTATGGAACGTCAGTAAAAAAAGCACGATTGCAAGTAGCAACCGAAGAATTGATATTGTTATTGGAAGATGGGGGAGTACGGGCGCGCACAAATCCAAATGGCGAAGCGCAGTGTTGGGTTTTGGAAGTGCCAGTGGGAAGTTCACCAGTTTTGTGGACGGCTTTGTGGGACAATACTAATAATGAGTGTGATTTGAGCACTACGACTATGGAAGCAACTGAGTTTTTGGATTGGGCAAAAGTAATAATTAGCGAGGTGACCGTGGATCCGGATGATTCACAAACGCCTATTAGTTCAATTTTGTGGTTTGTTTTTGGACCACCAGATGGAGATATTGAATTGTATCAGGGGACTAGTTGGGAGGTGGTGGATGAATCAGTGGTAGATATTGATATTTCTTATGGCGTGACAGATGAAGAAATATTTAATAAAACTGTTCGAGCAACTACCATAACATCCAGCTTTGAGATATACTGACTCCCGTGAAATTAATCTCTCGCCATAATTCGGCCTTTACCTTAGTAGAAGTGATCATTGGGATTGCGATTTTGAGTATTGTGATGTCCTCGATTACGGTTTTGACCATTATTTCTATTCAGGCTAATCAAGCGAATGTGAATCGGTTAACAGCTTATTATTTGGCGCAGGAAGGTGTGGAGGGTTTACGAAATATGCGCGATAGTAATTGGTTGCAAAATTATGGTTGGGATGCGGATTCGGGCTGGGGGATTGATTTTGAAGCTGATGGTTATTATAAAATTGATTATTTACCAGGAGGAGATCCGCCTTGGGAATTAACTTATGGAGGCAATGATCTGGATGTGTTTTTGGGTTCGGATTTAATGCTTTATTTGGCGAATGATGGTGGACATGTTTTTTATGTGAATAACACTGCCTCTTGGTCTGATTATTCAGCTTCGCGTTATAATCGCTATTTGCATATTACTCATGATGTGGATGGTGAAGATATTTTGGAAGTGACAGCCGTCGTGTTTTGGGATGACCATGGGAATGAACGAGATGTTCAAGTTTCTACTCTTTTAACAGATTGGCGTGAAGGTCCAATCTAAACCATTTTTATGCTAGAAAGTCTTAAAAATTGGCGAACTGATAAACGTGGTTTTACGTTGGTGGAACTTATTATTTCGATGTTGGTTTTTACGATTTTTATTGGAGTGGTTTCTACAGTTTATATTTCGGTGACGAGGTCACTTAGACACGCCAGCGAGGTGCGCAAAGTTTATTCTGAGGCGCGGTTTTTAATGGATAAAATTACGCAAGATGTGCGGCTTTATACCGTGGATTATGAGTGCTTGAATAGTCCAGAAACTCGCGAATCAGTGATGTATGGGGAATGCCGATTGGGAACTTATAATTATGATGGACAAGGGAGTTATTTACCTTTGGTGTCGACGGATGGTTTGAGTCGAATAGTTTATCTTTATGAGAATGATGAATTGTCGGTTTTGGAATTGGAATGGGATGAAACAGATTCAATTTGGGTGGGGAGTACGGGTTATTACACCGGTTTTCAAACTCTGGGGACTGAGGCCGTGGATTTAGAAGATGTGCGGTTTAGTGTTTATCCTTTGGAAAGTCCTTATTCTTATTCATCGTTTGATTTAGATGATCAATATCAACCTAGTGTGCACGTGGTAATCGCGGCTAAAAGTACTTCAACTTTATTGACTGATGTTTTAACAATTACTTTGCAATCTACTATTTCTTCTCGTGTTTATGGTGTCTCTTTTTAAAAAACAACCGGGTTCTGCGCTTTTAATTTCAATTCTCCTTATGAGTTTTGTGATTGTGTTTGGGCTGGGAATTTCGAGTTTGATTGTAGATGCAGTAAGAGTGGAAACAAATGTAATTGAGGCTGGGAAAGCGTATTTTGCGGCCGAGGGAGGGATTGAAGAAACTTTGTATTTTCAGGAGAATGAACTCCCGGGTTACGAGGCTGTAGTAGAAGAAAGTGCGCCCACGGAATTAGAAAATGGCGCAACTTTGATTTACGAAATGTTTGCTGTGGGGGAGGAGGTGCCGTGTGATCATCGAAGTAGTGATTGGCGGACTTTGGGGCCAATGGAATCAATTTCTTTGCCTTTGTTTAAGGCTGGAGAAAGTGGGCGCGTTGATATAGTAACTTTTGAAGTTGAGTATTATGTAGAGGATGGAGCTGGCGGGAAAGTTTCGGTTGATGACTCTTTGCGTTGGAAGATTCTGGGGCTGGATAAGAATGATGATTATCGAACTGAAGCAGTTAGTGGCTTGTTGAATTTTTCTGAGTCAGCGATTGGGGCTAATAATGAAGGTGAAATTTTGAATTCTGATGACTTGGGGAACCATTATGATTTAAGTGGGGCCACGCAAACATATTATACGGGTGATATGGGCTATGCGATTTCGACCTTTTTGGAAGACCATATTTTGAATTATTTGATTCTGACTAATTTTGCGTCTGATGACATGCAAGTTAAATTAATCACTGCCGAAGAAGCGGTTTGTGAATACACTTTGACCGAAGCGGATGGATTTAGTGGTGGCACTAAACAAAGCATTGATGTTCAAGTTAAATTAGATTCTTTCCTCCCGGTGTTCGATTTTGTCCTTTACCAAACTTCTGATGATTAATGATTACTACATTACAACCACTCTCCCTTACGTTAATTCTGATCCGCACATTGGGTTTGCACTTGAAATTATTCAGGCGGATGCAATTGCGCGGTATCAACGTTTGCAGGGCAAAGAGGTTACTTTTAATACAGGGACGGATGAGCATGGATTAAAGATTTTTCGGAAAGCAGAGGAGCGGGGGATTAGTGCTCAAGAATTTTGTGATGAGTACGCCGCCAAGTTTGATGATTTAAAAGAAGCTTTGAATTTAAGTTATACGCAGTTTATTCGAACTACAGATGAGCATCATATTGCGGCGGCACAAGAGTTTTGGAAAAGGTGTGATGCCAATGGGGACATCTACAAAAAACAATATAAGGTTAAATATTGTGTGGGCTGTGAATTGGAGAAAACAGAGTCAGCTTTAGAGGATGGGAAATGTCCGATGCATCCAAATTTGGAGATAGAAATTATTGAGGAGGAGAATTATTTCTTTAAGTATTCACGTTATGAAGAAGCGCTTTTGAAGTTATATAAAGAACAACCAGATTTTGTATTACCAAGGCATCGTTTGACTGAAATTGCTAATTTTACGGAAAAGGGATTAGAGGATTTTAGTATTTCACGGTTAAAGGAAAAAATGCCGTGGGGTGTGCCAGTGCCTGGTGATGAAGAGCACGTGATGTACGTGTGGTTTGATGCTTTGATTAATTATATTTCGACTTTGGGTTGGCCAGAAGATGAGGCGAATTTTGAAAAGTTGTGGCCGGGTTGGCAAATTGCGGGGAAGGATAATTTAAGGCAGCAGTCTTCGATGTGGCAGTCTATGCTTTTGTCAGCTGGGCTTAAGCCTTCAGCGCAGATTTTGATTCATGGATTTATGACTGCGGAAGGGAAAAAGATGAGTAAGTCACTTGGAAATGTAGTGGATCCGTTTGAAGCGGTCAAAATTTATGGGATTGATGCTTTGCGTTTTTATCTTTTAAAGGATATCCCAACCGCGGAAGATGGGGATTTTAATAAAGAGCGGTTTAAAATTAATTATGATAGTGATTTAGCAAATAACTTGGGTAATTTGGTGAGTCGGGTGATTGCGATGACAGTTAAGTATTTTGATGGGAAGGTGCCGGAAATGTGTGCGCCAAAACTTACTTTGGAGCATTTGGAACGAAAATGGGGTGAAATTGATGATGGCATGACAAACTTTGATATTAAAAAGGCCGTGGAAGGGGTGTGGTCAATGTTGGATTCGGGGAACCGGTATGTGGAGGAAGAAAAGCCGTGGCAATTGGCTAAAGAGGGCAATGAGGCGAAATTAAAGGAGGTGATGTATGTCTTGCTCGAAGGTTTGCGTCAGGCAAGCTGGATGATTGAGCCGTATATGCCAGAAGCAGCGGCTAAAATTCGAACGCAACTTGGTGCTAATGAAGATGAAAGTGAAGGGCTGGCTTTGAGGGAATGGGGACGGTTAAAGCCCGGCACGCAGGTTGAAAAAGGCGAACCATTATTTCCTCGTTCGGAAGAATAATTACGAAGTTTCTTCAGTCTCAGCATCGGGATCCACAGAAAGAGAAATGCGGATAACGTTTTGGACAATGGCGTAAGAAAGAATTACAACAATTAGACCAACAATGGCCCAAGTCATACCTTTTTTAGCTTTTTGGATTTCTTCTTCTTTACCAAAGGCTTTGATGTAATTGAAACCACTCATAATAATGAAAAACACCGCCAAAATACCGGCTATTTGCAGGAGTACAACGGCTACGTCTGCAATAATATAAGTAATGGAGCGATCACTAAAGTTTTTGGAGGCATCATCGGCGTTGTTTTCATAAACTTCCATGTAACCTTGAGGGGCGTAATCTGGTCTTAAATCTGGATCAACGGCGTAAGCCGCGTGCGCTACAGTATGAAAAAATAAAACACTTAAAGTAGTGAATAAGACAAGCGCGAAAGTTTTTTTAAGAAAGTTCATGTTAATCAAGATCAAGAGTAGCAACACCAAAGATAATAGCGTAAGAACCAGCAATCACGGCAATACCAATCATGCAGTAAACTAAAATTCGTTTAGCTTTGGAAATTTCTTCTTCGTTGTCATTAGCTACCACTAGCAAATAGCCAGCGTATAAAATGGCAATAAAAACCAAAGTTCCAGCCAAAGAAAGGGCCGTATTAATAAAGAATGGTAAAAAGTCTTCGGTAATATGTCCGGAGGGGAGTTTAACGTTTCCTTGATTAGTAGTGGCTTGAGGAGATAGTTCAATAAGTTCTTGTTCTTCTGGGAAAAGACATTTTAATTTTTCGTCAGCTGATAAGCCAGAGGGATCTTCGCAGGGGTCAACAGCGGCATAAGCAGGGACGACCCAGGTCGAGGCGGCTGATAAAGCTAGTATTAATTTAGTTAAGATTTTTTTCATAAAGTTTTGATTAAATGTCTTCGTAGGTGACTTGTTCCTGAGAATCGGTTTCGTAACTGCCTTCTGGGAAAGCAAGAGTGTTAATAGCGGAAACCACAGAGTAAGCCAGTAAAGTAATTACAAAACCAATAATGGACCAAGTCGCAATTCGTTTGGCTTCGGTAATACCTTCTTCTTCACCGTAAGAGGTTAAGAAGCGAATACCAGCGTAAATAAGAGCTAATAGAGCAAATCCAGCAATAAGGCCTAAAAAGCCTTCAATAAAAGTTGGGATAGCGGTGGTACGCACGTATTCTTGAAATCTTTCGTGATCTTCAGAATCAGAAGGGTCGTCTTCGGGGCCTGGGAGAAGGTCTGGTTTAGTGATTGTTGGGACTTGAACATCAGAGGCTTGTACCGGTCCAATTATAAAGTTTGTTGAATTTGAAAGTGTCCCAAATCCTATTACCAAAAAAGTTCCGAGAAAACTTACAAGAATGAGTTTGGTAAATAGTTTTTTCATAATTAGTTAGAGAAAAAAGTAGGATTAATTGTGTAGAGAATTAGAGCGGATAGGAACAAAACCACCAATCCAGATAAGGATTGCATAATGCGGTTTTTAGCAGCTCCAACGCTTTCACCAGAACCCTGATCCATAGAAATTTGAATACCACTAATAACAATTACTAAAACCGCAATAATTCCAACTACACTGGCTGCCCAGCGATAAAGAATGGAAATATAGGTTTTGAGTAATCCGGTCCCAGATTGACCAATTAAAACTTGAACGTAAGTACAAAGCGCTCCCTCTGGGCAGGAAGGGGTTGAACTGTAAGGGATGTACATGTAGTCAGAGTCGTTTTCCGTGTATGAGGTTTCGTAGGCCTCGTTCCATGTTCCTTTGTTATCAGGGTCGTAGCCACCCTTATAGTCTTTTTCTAAATAAGGGTCTCCTTCTGCGGGTTCCTGTGTGACAACGTAAGCACATTTATATTTCATAAAAACCTCACTAACATGAATACCATTACTGATAATAACTTCATCAAAAGCCGAGATTGGTTCTCGGAGTTCAGTTACAATATATGAGCGGTTGTTTTCCATGCCCATGGTGTTTTTGGTGACGTAATCAAGGCGGCTACTTGTGCTACAATCTGGGAGTTCGTTATCTGCAAATACAAGATTGGCATTAAGTGTTAAAAGAAGACTTAATAACAAGAGAAAACCACAAGTTTTTTTGAATAAATTTTTCATTAGACGCCGGGTAAATAGAATAGAGATTGAACAAAACGCACAATAATGTACGAAAACATGGCAATAACTAGGCCAAAAATTGCACTTGTTAAGACGTCTTTTCCTTTTTGAAGGAGATGTTCTTCTCCTTGAGAAACAATCATCATTAAGCCACCGGCAATGATTAAAATCATAGCAATAGCACCCACAATACGAGTAACAAAATTCACAATATCAAGAATAAAGGCGGTAATAGGGATGTCTTCTTTTAAGTATGATTGGCATTGTTCTCCTTCTGAGCCTACTTCACCTTCTGTACAGCCTCCTTCCTCAACATTGTCACCAGTAGAAAGAATTTGGCCGACATTAAAAGAACTGCCATTATCTAGGTTAGTCATTTCGATATCTTTGCTATGCACGGCTTGAGTAGCCGAGAGGAAACTAAACAGAACTAGGAAGAAAAGAGTTTTGCTAAGTATTTTTTTAAACATGAGATGTAGTTATTTCTTATTATTATACCAGAAAATAAGGTTAGGGGCAATGGGTGAGGTGTAAAATGTTGAGACTTGCAATTAAGAAGGGATTTGGGTATAAAAAGAGGGATTTGGGAAGCGTTATCCGCTCCGCCGCGGGATAACCTGTTTCTTTTAACCACAGTTAGTGCAAAGGTGATGGTTACAGGATCGCTTCGCTTCCTGTAACTGGGGGCTGTAGCTCAGTTGGCCAGAGCACTCGCATGGCATGCGAGGGGTCAAGGGTTCGAATCCCTTCAGCTCCACCATACACAAAACGGAATAGCATTCCTGTTTTGTGCAAAGCGAGAGCTATGCGTTGTTTAGTAGCCTTTAATCTTCCTCTAAGGAGGCTTTTATATCTTTTAATTTTATTTCAACGAGATCAAGGGCCGCTTGATCTCCACTGCCACTGTCTATTATGGAGCAGGCAGCTGGGTTGTCTTTCATCCAATGTACTCTTAGGGTTTTATTAGTACTTCCAAAAGGAGGAAATAATATTAGGATTGTATCTAGTTCACCTTTTTCATATGAGCAAACTATAGTTAACTCTCTATATCTTTGCGAAATTTCATCAGTGTCCTCTAGCTCAAAATGGAGATGGTATTTTATAGTTTTAGTTAAGTCACCGTCGGGGTATTCAATATTTTCTTCGCTAATTTGTTCAACAACTCTTTTATTACTACGTTTTTTATACCAATGGTCACTTTTTTGAGCTGCTTCAGATAAATGGACAATAAAATCTGTTAGAACTTTTTCAAGCCTATTATACGTTTCTATGGCTTTTGGTGAATAGTATATTGGAGGTTCTTCTTCTTCTTTTTCTTCGGTTGGCGTTGCGCTACCACAAGCATCTAGTAAAGCGACAGTGCGTTGAAAGCTTTTTGGATTTACTTGCAAAGTAGTAGGAAGTGATGGCGTCCAAACTAACATGTTATGTCGCTGGTGGCTAAAAGATACGCCTTCTATAAAATCAAAAATTATTCTTATCTGGGTTAATTCATTGTTTTGATTATAAATGCAAGACAAGTGAATTAGTGTTGGGCTGTCTTCGTCTGGGAGCGTTACTTCATAGTTAGTGTGTTTTATAATGTCTGTACCGTTTTTTTCGGTTTGTTCTTTTCCAATAGGTTTAATTATGCCTTGTTTTTTACGGGCTATTTGCGGCAAACGATCAACTAAGGTTTGGAGAACATCACCTACTTTTTCGTGTTTTTCTTGATAGTCTTCTGGTAATTCTGCTCTTGTCGTGATAACTGCATCCCTTAACTTAGTTAATTCGTTGGGAGGGCTATCTAGGTTGTCTGAGTGTTCGAGTTTATTAATCATAATTTGTTTTTAATACTCCAGCCTATCCGGCAAATACTCATCAAGAGTTTTTTCGCTAATGATTTTTTGTTTAGCAAGTTCTTTGAGCGCGTGTTCCATAGTTTGCATGCCTTCTTTGCGGCTAGTTTCGATAACAGAGTCGATTTGGTGGGTGTGACCTTTGCGAATGAGGTTTTGGACTGCGTGATTAGAGCGGAGAATTTCGCAGGCGGCAATTCGTTTGGTGCTATTAACAGTAGTTTGTTCAGCTGGAAGTAGTTGCTGCCAGATAATAGCTTCTAGGGTTTCGGAAACTTGGGTTCTAACCTGTTGCTGCTGGTCAGCTGGGAAAACATCAATAATACGGTCAATGGCTTTGCCAGCGCCGCTGGTGTGAAGTGTGGAAAAAATTAGATGCCCAGTTTCAGCGGCGGTAATAGCCAGAGAAATTGTTTCTAAATCACGCATTTCACCAACCAAAATCACATCGGGATCCTCCCTTAAGCCAGATCTTAAAGCGTCTTGAAAGTTGGCTGTATGTGCCCCAATTTCACGTTGTTCAATAATGGATTGTTGATTTTCGTGGATGAATTCAATGGGATCTTCTACAGTAATAATATGTTTTTGTTGGTTTTGATTAATTTCGTTAATAAGAGCGGCTAGGGTAGAGGATTTACCACAACCTGTTGGTCCAGTAATTAGAACTAAACCTTGTTTAAGTTTAGTTAATTCTTTGAGCTGGGGAGGTAATTGTAATTCATCTAAAGTAAGTGGTTTTTCAGGAATAACTCGAAAAACAGCGCTCAAGCCTTTGCGTTGCCGAAAAACATTTACGCGAAATCTTCCAATCCCTTCGGCGGCAACGCCCCCATCTACATCCAAACTAGCTTTCATAAGTTGTTTGAGTGTTTCTGGCAGAATGCTATGCAAATATTTTTCAACAATTTCAGAGGTTAAAACAGGGTGTTCTTTTATAGGGACTAATTTTCCATTTACGCGCAAAATAGGTTGCGCTCCGCTGCCGATATACAGATCAGAGGCATGATATTCAATGGCAGTACGCAATAATGTTTGAATGTTTTCTTCGGGCATTTATTTTTGTTTTGAAAAACCTATTTTATGAGCGAGGAACACGAACACGTTCTTCAGTTTCTTCATCTTCAGAGGTTTCTACTTCCTCTTGAAAATTTAGATATTCTTTCTCGGTTAAGTCATCAGTGAGAATAGTGACATTTTCTTGAGCAAGATCATTGTAATCAGTGTAGGTGAGAACGTTCCCTCCTGTTGACCAAGGAGCACTGGTGCCATCTTCATTTTCAAAATAGCCACTTAAGACATAATCTTGAGATGGTCCTAAATCTGTATCATAAACTGCATAAAAATAAGCTTCGTTTTCTAGTGGAGCTACCGGAAGAGATTCAAGTAAGTCTTCATCAATAAGCACAGATTTAATTTCTTCAACCGAAGGGTATTGTTTGTGCTCACTGTAATACTGAAGCAAAGATTCTTCGATTTTGGTTAGATCTGCTAAACGTTGATTATTTCGGCTTTCAGCGTCAGGATTGACGATTTCTTCTTCGTCAGTTTCTTCTTCAATAATTTCATCATCAATTTCCTCTTCGTTGACGATTTCTTCATCAATTGTTTCTTCGTCAGCCTCTTCATCTAGGACGTCTTGGATTGGTGAAGTAGTAGTGTCATCAGCATTATCATTATTAAAAATAGCTTGATAAGTATAAACACCTCCAATTCCTATTCCAATTAAAAGTAAAAGAATAATAACATTTACAATCAAAGAATGTTGACGGTGATGTTCTTCTTCAACAGGTTCAGGTGTGAATGATTCTTCGGTTGGAGTTACGGTTTCAGGCATTGGTGGTTCATCAGCTACCGGTGCTGGCATTGATCCTCCAAAGGGGTCTTCAATTGGTGTTTCAATCGGAGTAACTGGCTCGACTGGAGGCATTGGTGGCTTCACTGGTTCAATTGGTGGAGCGGTTGGCTCGGGAGTCGGAACTGGCTCGGTTGTAGGCATTGGTTCTGGGATAGGCGGCGCTGGGGCCGGGGTTTCAGGTTCAGTTGTTTGTCCTAAGCCCTCTTGCGCTTTTTGCAAAAGGTCTTGAGCAATGCTGTTGTTAGGGGCGATTTTAATAATTTCTTCGCAGCCTTGTTTTACTTTTTCAAATTCACCATTTACAAACCACGCTTGAATTTGAGTGAGAGCGTTTTCTAGAGCATTTTCTTCCATAGTTTTTGTTTTTAAAGGGTAAGGTTAAGAACTGGCTTCCAATCGAGGAATGACGTTCTCAATAGCTCCCCAATCACTGTCGCCTTCTTCGGGGACAATGAGGGTAATAGTGTCTCCTACTTCTGCTTTGAAATAAGTTACAGAAGCAAGAATTACTTGATAACTTTTGCCTTCAGTAAGGACTTTGTATTGACCATCTTCATAAGCCAATACACCTTTGATGTGTTGACGTTCAATCGGGCCAATTTGTTTATAAATAAAAGAACCATTCAAGGAAATACTTAATTTAAGTATATCCCCAGGAATTAATTTAGATTTACTGGCGTAGTTGGCAGGGACAGGATAGGCTTTTTGATTAGGCCCAATCATGTTTTGACCATCAAATACACCTTCGATAACTTGACCATCTTTTTCTTCTGTAGCGTGGAGCCCAATGGCTTTTTCAGCTAAAGGATCCTGTTTATAAGGGACACCAGAAATGCCGCCACCAATATCATTTATAATTTGTTTGGCGGAGCGTAAGTTAGCCTCTGCGGTTTCAATTAATTCGCGGAGTCGGAGGATTTGAGTATCTTCAGGATCGATAGACATTTATCTTTGTTTTTAAAAACTTTAAAATAGTATACCAGATTAGGCCCATTTTTTCAAGAGGGCGCGACGGATGATACCAACGTTTAAGAAAATGCGGTAGGTGAAGACCACGGTGGCCGCTAAATATAGATCTAATCCTAAGCGATCACCAAGGTAAGTAATCCCAACCGCTAAAACAATGTTAAAAAAGAGTCCGGAAACAAAAATTAATGAGTTGTAATCGTTTTTGGAAACATCAGCTCGAACTGCTCCTAAAAGAGCATCTAATAACCCAATAATAACCACGGCAGTATATTTGGTGTACTCGATTGGAATGTCTACTTTTAAGACGTAACCGATTAAGATTCCGATAATGAGTCCTAGGATGGCAAAACGCATAATTTAGGAACGTTTAAAGATGATTTTCTCCCCGTTTACACCGCTGATACGAAGATCAATATAAATTAAGTCCATCTCGTAGATATTTAAGCGGGGGAGGCCTTTTTTGAGTTTATCAAACTGTTCATCAAGGCTCATGGTCATATCTAGCCAAACATAGAAATTTCGCTCTGTAAAGAGATGTGTTTCGCGTTGGGTGTCGTGGTATTCAGCGTTAATAACTCTCATCCCAAACCGATCTTCAAAACCTTGGATGGCTTCTAAAATAAAAGCTAGTTTTTCTTGAGTCATAACGTCGGCTCCGACGGCTAAGCTTTGTTCGCTTTCAGTAAAGATTTCTCGGAGGTTTCCTTCTGTTGCGAGGATCTCGTCGTAGTCTGCTAAGCGGCCAGCTCGAGTTAAGAAAAATTGTTGTTCATTGCCTTCTTCGGTAGTGTTGGTGAGCTTGGCAACAACGGGATAACTTTCTAAAACAACGGTTAAAGTGTCAGGAAGGCTCTTGGAGAGCTTAAGTTTTTCGTATTGCGGATATTGAGTTTGGAGGTATGGTTCGAGTTCGTCAGTGTTGAATAATAGCAAGTGTGAGCCTTTAAAATCATTTAGGAGTGTCGCAATGGGATGCTCATTGAGTTGGAAATCATCTTCAAAAACAGTGATTTTTTGAATAGTAAGGGTATTGGAAAGAAAAAGAGCGTAAGTAATATAAATTGCAACAGTTCCGGCAAGTATAAGAACTAGAATTCGTTTTATTTGTCCCCAAATGCTACGACATCGAGTGTTTTGCCGTTTTCTTCTTTCGGTAGTTTTAGAGGAAGAATCAAGTTTAGAAAGAGTTTTACCAGAAGAGCGGCGTCTGATAGTCCGTTTTCCACGGATTTTAGGATGACGATAAGAAACAGTGCCGATTCTTTTTTTACGAAAAGCCATAGCCATATTAAGATACCAGAAATAACAGGGATGAGTCTAATTGACGCTTATTTTTTGGCAGCCTCTGCCTGAGCAGCTTCGCGACGGGCACGAGCTTTAGCTTTGTTGCGACGCTTGTAAGCTTTGCTTTTTGGACGGTGTTCGTTTACGGAATGCATTCCGTGTTGTTTGGAAGAACTACGATTAGTCATTTTTTGAAAGTTTTAGTCAAATCGGGGTGGAGTATAACAAGATTTGAGAATTATTCAATGATAAAAGCATCAAAGCGTACTCCAGTTTGATCTGTGTAGTCGTGACTTGTATACACATAACGTACTTGGAAGAAATCAATAATAGTGGGATCTGGAGAGCCGGAAGTAGTAAGACTAGACCAATCAATTTCAAATTGATTCCAACCAGTTTCAAAAGTATAAAAGCCTTTGCCCCACCAATTAGATGTATCTTGTCCTATTAGCATAGTTATACTTTCGAGATCTGTTGTTTCTGGAATATACATCCAAAATTTGAAAATACCTCCACTGGTGTAGTAAACACTAAGATCTTGAGGAATGCTTTTTGAACAATTAAGAAAAGCGTAACGCTCAGTACTTAGTCCAACATCTATGTCAAAAGAAATAGAACCAGAACCTTCTAAATAAGTAGAAGTGTCATTAGAAATATTAGTGCCATCGTAAGATGTAGAACAGGTTCCATAAGTTGAACTATTGTAATCATCACCATTGTGAATAATGGTAGTGTAAGCAGTTGGGTCCATTAAAAGAGTGTATTCTTCTAAGTTAGTGAAGCCGTCTGTGTCGTCATCATCAGCAGATTCATCAGTGGCAACAGGATCAAACCCATATTCAATTTCCCAAGCATCATCCATGCCATCTAAGTCAGTGTCATCAGTGGTTGGATCTGTTCCATGAGTATAAACTTCTTCGTAATCATCTAAACCATCATCGTCAGAATCGGTATCAGAATCACTAGAGCCATAAATGGCTTCTTCATCAGCGTATAAACCATCCCCATCTAAGTCATCGATACAACCGTCTGAGTCAGTGTCATAACTAGTGGCATCTTCGGTGGGGCAGATATCAGAATTGTCACCAATTGTATCGCTGTCTGAATCTAGCCATTCAGTGGTATCAGTAGGGAAAACATCGGAGTTGTCGCCATAGCCATCACCGTCGGTATCTGTCCATTCGGTGATGTCAGTTGGGAAAGCATCAATGTCGTCGGTATAACCATCGCCATCAGTGTCGCGTTGATCATCAGCACAACCATCAGTGTCTACAGTTGAATAATCAGTGGTGCCAGAACAAAGATCAATATCATCGCCATAACCATCGCCATCAGTATCGCGTTGGTCGTCAGCACAACCATCAGCATCTAC
>JABJMC010000014.1 GCA_018659585.1 Candidatus Peregrinibacteria bacterium | reverse complement strand
TCAGGCGCGCGGTGGCCGGCCGCACCGCGCGCCTGCACCAGCATTTTTCAATAATTCTCTGGAAGCTAGCTTCCAGAACCTTTAAAATAAGTCCGAACTTCGTTATAGAAGGCCAGCCAATTAAAAACTGCACCCTATTAGGGATATCACCCTTGCCGTGCTACCTTGAGCAGGTGTGATATTTAATATTTTGTTTTGACTTTATCTGATGAAGGCGATGATGAGACGCTGCTGAAGCCGTTGACGCGGCAATCTCTTATACAGTATTTCCAAGAGCAAGCGTCGAAGGAGAAAGTTCCTCGCATCGGTCTGGAGGTAGAGAAAATCGGAATTTATACTCGTACTGGCGAGAACGCCACGTATACCGGAAATAAGGGGTATTTAGCTATTTTAGGAAAACTCTATGAAGAGTTAGGTTGGGAGATTACTAAGCAAAAGGGAGCGTACATCCTTCAACTCAAAAGAGGTAACGCTTATTTAAATTTGGAATCAGACGGCCGTATCGAGCTTGCCGGTAGTCCGCATGAATCAATTCATGATCTAGCGCGAGAATTTAGGATTCATCAGAATGAAGTGGCGGAAATTTCGGATGTTTTTGGCATCGGTTGGTTAGGAATTGGGTATCATCCGGTGAGTATGTCCAAGGATATCGAAAGCATTCCAGATTTTAGAAAAAAACTTTTTGAGACTTATTTTGAGCATATCAAAAAAACGACTGGTAATGATTTTGGCTTGGCTTGGCATAAAAAAACAGCGGGGATTCATGCAAGCATTGATTATGTTTCGGAGAAAGACTTTGCTCTGAAGGCAAAAGTCTTTTTTAAGATTTCCCCTATTTTAACCGCTATGTATGCAAATTCTCCATTTTCAAAAAAAGAGTTTAATGGGTCTATGAGTTTTCGTTATTATGTAACGAGTAAAGGATTGATATCTCATCCTGTTTCTAAGGAATTATATGATTCAGATTTTGGGTTTGAAGCGTGGATTGATCATGCTCTGTCTTTACCTGTTTTATATTTGAAAAAGGGTGAGAAATATATTTATCCAAAAATTAGTTTTGGGGAATATATGGAGAATGGTTTTGATGGTTATTATGCGACGCAGGATGATTTTAATCTCCATACAAAATCACTTTGGAAAGACGTGAGATTAAAGGGAGTAATTGAAATTCGTTCTATAGATAGTTTGCCTCCTTCGATGGTTCCGTCTGTGGCGGCTTTAATTAAAGGATTAGCTTATAGTGACTCCTCGTTATTGGCTTTAGAGGAAATGGTGAAGCATTGGTCTCATCATGAGTATCAAACTTTGCAGGAAGATATTGCAAAGTTGGGCACCCAGGCGACTATTAAAGGAGAAAAGGTTTTGGACATTGCGAAAAAACTGATTGAATTAGCGGAAGAAGGGCTCAAAAAGAGAGCTATTCGAGATGAATACGAACGTGATGAAAGTTATTATTTAGAGCCGATTAAGGAATTTATTTTTGTAAAAGAGAAGTCTCCAGCAGAATGGCTGGTGGAACAATGGAGCGGCGAGTGGGGTCACAGTTTTTTCCCGGTGTTTAAGTGGTGTCAGTACTAGCCAAAGCCTTTCGATCAAAGATTTTGAATTCTCTGTAAAGCATCCAGCCTGTAATGATTCCGGCAAAAAGATCTGCAGCTGGGAATGAGTAAAAGACTCCTTCTAAACCGTAAAATAGTGGTAGCAAAAGGACGAATGGGACTAGAAGGATAAGCTGTCTTAAAATTGAGAGGAAGATTGCTTTGACGGCCTTTCCCAGTGCTTGGTAAAGACCGCTTAAAATTACTTGGAATCCGATAAACGGCGTTAAGATAAACACAATTTTTGCCGCAGAGACTGACATATTGATTAGCTCTGCATCTGAGGTGAAAACAGAGATTATCTGACGTGTGAAAAGCATTATGATAACAAAAGCCATAATGGAGAATACGGTCGCTGCATTCATTGAATACTTCAAGGCCTCTTTTGCTCGTTTGAACTTTTTGGCACCGTAATTAAATCCAAGCACTGGCTGCATCCCTTGGACAAATCCAAACATTGGCATCATCACAACCATAAATACTTTTGCAATTATTCCAAAAGCGGCAATTGCCAAGTCTCCGCCGTAAAATCCAAGCGAGTGATTCATGATGGCTTGACTCACGCTTCCTGCACTTTGCCTTGTTAATGAAGACGCTCCAATTGCCAGGATCTTTCGGGTGGTACTAAGTCTTAGTTTTAGATTTTTGAGGCGAATCGTTATGCTGTGTTTTCCTCCTAAGAAATACTGAAGGGCAAGCAGTGAGGTTATTATTTGCGCCGTGACTGTAGCGATGGCCGCGCCTTGTAAGCCCATGTCAAAACCGAAAATCAGGATTGGGTCCAAAATCAAATTTATGACTGTGGAAACAATCATGATTCCCATTGCGAATTTTGCATTTCCTTCGGCTCTTATGATGTTATTTGCAGCAGCTGTGAAACATAGAAATACTGCTCCATAGAGGATGATTGATAAATATTCATTTGCGTATGGAAGGATAGTTTCGGTGGCTCCAAATATTAGTTCTAAAGGCGTCAGGAATAAAAGACCAAGGATTGTGGTTATGAGGCCAAACACCAAGATCAATGTGAAGAAATTCCCAAGAGTGGATTCTGCTTCTTCGATATTTTTTGACCCCAAGGCTCTTGAGATTATTGATGAAGCGCCTATGCCAATTGTTTGGGCGATGGCTATAATTAGCATTTGTATTGGAGCGGCGATTGTCAGTGCCGCAATACCCAAAGTCCCTACGCTTTGTCCTATAAAAATAGTATCAACTACGTTGTAGAGACTCATCACAAGAAGCCCAATAATTGCAGGGAAAGATTGTTTAAATAGAAGTTTTGGTATTTTTTCTTCTGCGAGTTGTCTTTGATTTTTGTTCATTGCAGCGTGGATTTTACTATACTTGGTGGGTTTTTCAAAAGAATTGGAATATAGATTGAAATCTGGCTGTGCGCTGTTTTTATGGTTTAGGTCAATTCGTTTTGTTAGCCCTTGACTTTAATGTAAAAAATGTTATTGTTATGGTAGATGTTTGATCTAAATAGAGAACCAATTCAGAGGCCAACCCCAAGACCTGTTGTTTCACCAAGGGCGATTGCTACGATGTTACTGGCTAGCTGCTTGGATACGGGTTGTCGAGTGCAAGAAGTATTAGATGACACTAACAGAACTGTTGAATGTTCTAATACGGTACCTGGTGATTATGGTTGGCAGTTTGGGGGTACTACTCCTGATGATGCAATTTATAATGATCCAGAAGATTTGCGTAACGTG
The DNA here is from genome assembly GCA_018659585.1 of Candidatus Peregrinibacteria bacterium. Classification (GTDB taxonomy): domain Bacteria; phylum Patescibacteriota; class Gracilibacteria; order UBA1369; family UBA12473; genus JABJMC01. Next base: position 13,100 of record JABJMC010000014.1, on the reverse strand, counting down.
ACTGATGCGGTTGGTGTGAATCGAGTAATAATTAGCTCAGATGAGGTTTATGTTAAATGGTTAGCGGGAAATGTTTATGAGGCTAGTTTGGATCCGGATACGGGAGATACAGGAGATACAGGATTAGAGCTGGATTCAGGGTTGAAATTTACGCCCCAATTAACCAAACGAGAGGATTGTGCTGATGACGATGATAGTTTTTCTTATGAATTATGGGAAGACAAGATGCAGGTGTATTCACTCGAGGAGAACGAGGATTTAAACTTGGCTTTACAAGATTTTATTAATGGTGAGGTTTTGGAGGGAGTGATGCTTTTGGATGATTTAGGGCTTTTTGAGGATGAAGGGCCAGATTCTCCTACTTTGGATGATATGGCTAAAGAGACAAAAAGAGTTTTAGAAATACCTGATGGTGCTTATTTTCCTTTAATAGTGCGCCACGATGCCCCTGATCTGCTTGTCAAGCATCCTGAGGGTTATGAATTTGAGCATCTAACCCATGTTTATGTCCAAATATCAGAAATTAAATCGGTAGATGGTTTAGAGGCTTTTATAAATGATCAAATTGAAGCGGCGGAGAAGCTTGGCTTAGATATTATTTGGGGAGTGAATTTGTTGGATTGGGAGTTAGCTGAGAATTATGGTGGAGTTTGTCCCAGTGGGCACGATGGATTTAGAGAGGGGCGTTGTGTGATTACGACGGAGGAATTACTTGAGTTAGTTTCTATTCTTAAGGCAAAATCATCTGGGTGTTCGGTTGGTGGTTGGAGATATAATAGAGGGAATTCTTATCTTTATGAGGATGCAAAGTACGCAAGTGCACTGCAAAGTTTAGCTGAAGTGGCGTCAAATTAATTTGTGGTTTTTAAAGTTAGGGGTATAATTTAAAACCTCGTTATTTTTTAAATAATTTAAACATGAAAAAATATTTAATTGCTTTAGTTGCGGTTGTGTTTTTAACAGGCTGTGGCGTCAAAACCATGATTTATTCATCTGATTCTTTGGGGCTTGATTTTGAATACCCATCTAAATCTTATGGTGAGAATGTGAGTTTACAAGAGGATTTAAGTGAAGATGGCGAAACAGGAGTAGTTTCTTTAATGACTGATGAAAGCGTAATTGCTAGTTTGTCTGTAGAAATGATTGATTCTCCGACCGGAGGAGAAGGAATGATTAATCATTTATGGACAATTTTATTAAATAAAAGCGAAGCTTGTTCAATTGAAGAGATTTCTATAACTGAAGAAAAAGAAGTTTATGGGTTTAATTCTCAGGTTTTTCCATTTGGGGATGATTTTGATGAAAATTGTCGTTTGAATACAAATATTTACTATTTCCCAGAACAAGTAAATAAAGTGGTGGTGGTAGGTACTGGGCAGGCTCCAGCCTTTGAACAAGCCATAAATGAGGATTTCTTAAATTCCATTAATTTAGCCTCCTAAAAAAAGAGGAGGGATTTTTCTTGATTTTCTTCTGTTAATTTGGTTTATTTATAGTATATAAATAATTTAACCCCTCCCAAATATGTTTAATCATATGAAAAGAGTTTTTGCAGCGCTAATAGTTGCGATGTTTATTTTGCCGCATTTTGCATTGGCAGCTACAATGCAGCCTACTACTGCTGCTTGTGCGGATGGTTCTTATGATCCTTGTACAGTTAATGGTTCAACTTCGGTTAATCATGCACTCTATGTTGATAATAATGATACTACGGGTGAACATATTTTTGGGCCTAATTATAATATTGTGATGACACTTGATTTAGGTACATCTTATACAGTAACAGCGTTAGAAATACTTCAAGTGAATGGTAGTAGTACTAATCATATTGCTCCAACGGGAACAAATGCTTCTAATACAGTTGATTATAGTACTAATAATGTTGATTGGACTTCATTTGGGAGTATCCCAGCTTATGGAACTGATGATGTGACTATTTCTAGAGCTGGAGTGAGTGCTCGTTATTTAAGGGTAACTAATGCAGGGAATAAAAATCCTGGTGCTGGATGGCAGCCAACAGATTTTACAGTTACTTATATTGCATCTACTGCCCCAGAAATGGGAGTTTGGGCGCTTTTAGTTATTCTTCCAATAATGTTTTTCGTAGTTTACAAAAGCAAACCAGAATTATTTAGACCAACTGCGGCGTAAGAGTTAAGAGTTTTTAAGAAATTTCCACAAGGTGCGTACCATTCTTTAGGTCGCGCCTTTTGGTATGTGGGGGAATTATTGACTTTTAGGTAGGTGAATGGTTTTATTTATATAAATATTAGCCTCCAAAATGTGTTTAAAAATATAAAAAAAATAGGGGCCGCATTAGTTATCGCGGTGTTGGTTGTACCTCATTTTGTTTTGGCAGGTAGTGTTACGCCAAGTCAGGGTTCTTGTAGAGATGATCAACAGGATGATAATGGCGCAGTTGATTTGGCTTGTGTCTATAATACTGGTGATTCCGCGCCTCATCTTACTGGAGATGTAATGGATGGAAGTAGTTCTACAGGGATTCATATTAATGGTCCTAATTACCCGATTCTTTTTACAGTTTATTTAGGAGCTTCTTATAATGTTACAGGTTTGAATATTACCCATGGTCCGGATGGAGCTTGGGGAGGTTCGGCTAATAGAATTGCAGCTACTGGGAGTGGAGCTAATCAAAATCCAAATAATAAGGTTCAGTATGGGCCGTCGACCTCAGAGTGGTATGATTTTGGGACAATTCCTGCTTATGATGATGATAATGATTTAACAGCTGAGGTTACTGGTTCTGCCACCGCAAGTTATTTACGTATTTGGAATTATGAAAATCATGGTGATGCCGCTGCTTGGTCGATAGCTGAGATTACGGCAATTACGACGATTCCAAATACCCCAGAAATGGGAGTTTGGGCACTTTTAGTTATTCTTCCGATTATGTTTTTTGTAGTTTACAAAAGCAAACCAGAGTTATTTAGACCAACAACGGCGTAAGAGTTAAGAGTTTTTAAGAAATTTCCACAAGGTGCGTACCATTCTACCGGTCGCGCCTTTTGGTATGTGGGGTTTTTCTTCTTTGGCCCAAGCACTGCCGCCCATATCAATATGAGCCCAAGGAGTTTGTTTAGTGAAGTGTTCGAGAAAGGCGCCGCCCATAATGGTTCCGGCGCTAACTTCAGCTGAATAATTATCTAAATCGGCAATTTGACCTTTGATTTTGTCTTTATAATCAGCATCTAGGGGTAACTCCCAAATTTTCTCGTCAGCTGCTTGGGCGGCGCCCTTTAACGCCTTTTTAAGGTCATTGTTGTTAGAGACCAAAGCACTAATGTCGTAACCCAAGGCTGTAATCGCGGCGCCGGTCAAAGTGGCAACATCGATGATACTGGATGGTTTATAGTTTTTGATCGCATAAGCAATGGCGTCGGCAAGTACAAGGCGCCCCTCAGCGTCAGTGTTTTTAATTTCAATGGTAGTACCGTCGTAGGCGGTCAAAATATCTCCTGGTTTAACCGCTTTTGATCCCAACATGTTTTCGGCGCAGGGTGCCAGCCCAATAACATGTAAGGGTAACTTATATTTACTTAAAATTTGAAAAACACCTAAAATTGTGGCTGCGCCAGCCATATCAAATTTCATTTCTGGTAATTCACGCATTTTAATATTAATCCCACCAGCATCAAAACAAATTCCTTTGCCCACTAAAACAATTGGTTTTTTGTTTTTGGACTTATATTTATGTTCTAAAACAATGAATTTAGTTTCTTCTTGTGCTCCTTGTCCAACCCCTATTAAACAGCCCATTTTCATTTTTTTAAGACGAGTTTCGCCATACACTTTACAGGTCAAATGTCGTGATTTTTTAGCAATTTCTTGGGCTTTTTTAGCTAAAAGAGAAGGGCTCATTTTGTTGCTCGGAGCATTAACCATGTCACGAACAGCGTGCACAGCCTCGGTAGTAGTTATGATTTCATCGAGTTGTTTTTTTAGGGCATTACCAATTTTTTTGTCTTGAATAATAAGACTTAAATTTTGGATTTTAGTTAATTTACGTTTTTTATCGGTAAAAACTTCTTCGTATTGATAGTGTTTTAATAAAAGGCCCTCTGCAAACGCGGCTACAAATTCTATGTTTTCCTTAGGTGGAATAATAGTAATGTTTTGAATGGATTTTTTGAGTTGTGTGGCTAAGCTCCCACCAGCGCGACGCCAGGTTTCGGTGGTTTCTTTGTCTTGTGGTCCTAATCCAATTAATAAAATTCGCGGGGAAATTTTATCTTTTTGATAAATCATTACCTGTTCCGAAAGTTTTCCTTCGAAATCTGGGTGGTGCTGATTTTGCAGGGCTTCGTCTTGAGTTGGCTTAGGACTTTTCCCTTCATAAAAAGGGAGAACGAGTAGATCGTTTTTGGTAATTCGTGTTTGAATAGAAATCTTCATACTTTTAAGATACGAAATTTTTTGGGTTTAGCCAAATTATTGTTCGGTTTTGTGGTTGGAATTAGCTGGACGAATTTTCCAAGTGATTTCCGGTTCTAGTTTTCCGGGTAGGGTAAAGCCAGCGGCTTTTTTGTGGCCACCACCTCCAAATAATGCCGCAATTTTGGATAAATCAATATTATCATCTTGAGTGCGAAGCGAGCCTTTTATTTTGTCTGGTCCATTTTCTGCTAAAAGAATAGAGAACTTGCTATTGGGAACTGAATTTAAATAATCAATTACGCCGCTAGTGTCATTTGGCGTGGCTTGGCATTCGTGAAAGTCTTGATTCGTAACCGCCGAAACAACAGCGTTTTGGTTCGTAACGCGGGCTCGTTGCATAATTCGTCCCCATAATTTGAGTTGATTGGCTGGGGTACTACGGAACATGCTTTTGACCATTCTGTTAATGCGAGCGCCACTATTCATAAGGTCAGCGGCCATTTGCAAAACTTCACCACTAGTATTGGAGTGCATAAAGCTGCCAGTGTCGTAATAAAGGCCCATCATTAAACACTCCGCAATATCTTTGGTAATTGGAAAATCCCAATATTTAAAGAGGTGATAAATGGTAAAAGCGGTGGCCGCGGCACTGTCATGCACTAAATTATGCGTACCGAAATAGTCATTAGAAGGGTGATGATCAATATTAATCAGTGGGATTTTCTCTTCTAATAATTCGGGTTTAGATTGGTGAAAAGTCATTAGATTTCGAGCTCCACAATCTACGACAATAACTAAATCAAAATCATTTAAATCAAAATCATTCACAAAATGAAAAGCCCCTTTTAAAACAAATGCATATTCAGGCGGAGGATCTACACAAGCGGAAGTTACATGTTTTCCTTGGCTATTAAGAGCTTGTTTAAGGGCTAAATTACAGCCAACAGTATCTCCGTCTGGGCCACGATGTGAAATGATTAAAATCCGTTGAGCTTGTTCAAGTAACCCTTTCACTTCATCGAGAAGATCGGTTGGGAACGGCAATTTAGACGGATGATATAAGTTCATTTTAGAAGGTCTTTTGGCCAAAAATTAAGGCAATTATAATAATCCTAAATTTAAAAAAATGCACGTGACTTCAGGTTGACGCAGATAGGTTTTAATTGGGGGCTATTCGACGTACTGGTAAGCTGAGTAAGCGGCCATGCAGCCTTCAGCTACACCAATAATTGCTTGTTTCCAATCTGTATTAGTACAATCTCCAGCAGAGAAAAATCCCGGGATATTTGTTTCCGAGGCTTTGTTAATAATAACTTCATTTTTTGGGTTGAGGTCAACACTTAATTGTTTGGCAAGCTCAGTGCGGGGGAGTCGGCCGATTTCAATGAATACTCCCTGACATTCTAATTCTTTGCCAGTATCGAATTTAATTTTGTTAACAGTTGGATCACCTAAGATTTCAGTAATGTTGGTGTTGTTGATCACTTCAATATTGTCAGCCTCTTCCATGCGTTTTTTGTTGATGGGTTCAGCGCGAACAGCTTCTTTGCGGTAAACGATATAAACTTGTTTGGCGTATTTAGCTAAAAGAAGAGATTCTTTGACTGCAGAATCACTTCCACCAACAATAGCGACAACTTTGTCTCGGAAAAATGGTCCGTCGCAGGTAGCGCAGTAAGAAACACCTTTATTAGTGAGCTCTGCTTCTCCAGGGACGCCAAGTTTACGATGTTCAGTGCCGGTGGCTAATAAAACAGTTTTAGTTTGGTAAGTGTCGCCATTTTCCGCAGTAAGTTCAAAAATTTCATTATCTTTAGTGATGGATTTGATGGTTCCTTGTTTCGTTTCAACACCAATGTCGGCCACGTGTTCTTGTAAATGTCCGGCAAGTTCAAGTCCACTTAAACGTTTATATCCGGGATAGTTTTCAACTAAATGCGTAAGGGTAATGGTTCCGCCAGGAAGTTCTCCGATGATTATGGTTTTCATTCCAAATCGGCCAGCGTAAATAGCCGCGGCCATTCCCGACATTCCGCTACCAATAATAACTAAATCGTAAGTGTTTTCATTCATGAGAGGTTTTTTTAAAATTGCCCAGCCATTATAGCGGACTTAAGTATGGAGGCTAGGCTTGTTTAGAAGTCGAGGCCTTTTTGAGCAGTTTGTCCCTCATTAAAGGGATGTTTGATTTCGGTCATTTCTGTAACTAAATCTGAAATTTCGATAAATTCTGTAGGGGCGTTACGTCCGGTAAGGGCAAAATGAATACCAGTTGGTGCGTTTTTTAAAATTTCTAAAATAACGTCAGTAGGAATTAGTTTTAAACTAACGGCTACGTTAACTTCGTCCAAAACAATCAGAGAATACTTGCCACTTTGAATTCGTTCTTGAATAGTAATAACTGCTTCTTGAGCGGCTTTTTGATGTTCTTCTTCGGATACTTGATCATCTAGGATTTTGTAAAAGCCTTTGCCAGCCGGGATGATGTCGATGTTAGGAAAGTTTTTAGCAGCTTCAACTTCGCCAGTGGTCCAAGTGCCTTTCATAAATTGAATAATACAAGTGTTCCAGTTATAACCAGCCGCCCGAAAAGCCACTCCTAAACTAGCGGTAGTCTTACCTTTGCCGTTGCCAGTGTAACAATGAATCATTTTGGGAGGTTAAAGGTTAACTTAAGCTTTTAAACGTTCAATTTCGATGTCTTTTCGTTCATCTTCGTTATGAGTTTTAGCATAAGCCTTTTTAACTTCTTTTAATTGGTCTTCAGTTAAGGCGGCACTGGTTTGAACAGTTCTAAGGAATCGTTTTTCGCGTTCACTAGCTAAGCGAGTAGTTTGTGTATCAAGTTCTTTTTCAGCGGTCGAAAGTTCAACTTCCCGGCCACTATCATCTTCAAAAGCAACTTCCGAAATACCTTTTTGAGTAACTTCACCTTTGTGTTGTTTCTCACCAAAGAATTGATTCATTTGCTCTTGAGTTTCTCTAACTTGAGCTCCGCGCATTTTAATTCTCTTTTTGCTCCGGATGGTGCCTTCTTCATCCACGATGTGAGAATCCCCATGATCTTCGATGATTTGTTCAGCTGTGTCTTGATCTTCTTTCTCTAGATTTTTGATAGAAGCTTTGGCGCGAGCCTTGGTAGTACTACCACCAGCAGAGGATTGTTCGTGATGTTTTTTGGAAAGATCAAGTAAGACTTGTTTACGGGCTAATTCTTCGGCGTCCTTGGTGATGTCAGTCATGTTATCCACTTGTTTCAAAATTCTTTCGTTTTGTTCTTCGTCAGTTGGGTTAGATGGAGTTAGGGTTGGGACAGCTCCTTTTTGTCGCAAGGCGGCAACTAAGGTTTGCAAATCTGGGCTTTCGGGATCGAGTTTGAGCGCTTGCATGTAGAAATTAAGCGCAAGATTCAAATCTTCGTCTTTTTCAGCGGCCGTAGCGTTTTGAAGAAGGAAAGGAATAGTTGATTGATAGTTTCGAGCAATTTCTTTAAGTGAGTGAAGATCTTTTTCGCGTTCTCCAAGCGATTGAGAAGCATTCATGCGGTCTTTTAGGTGTGGCGGTAAGTTTTCTGTAGCTTTATGTACTTTTTGGCGGGATTCCACCATGTTATCTAAATCGGCTTCGGCTTTTTTGGCAGCGGCTAGAGAATTTACATTTTCGCCATACCATTTTTCATAAACACTAATGTCAGAACGGAATGTTTTGGCGTTTTTAGTCCATTTGGAAAAATAGCGATCTTTGGATTTTTGGAATTCTGCTGCGTGCTTAATAACTTCTTTTTTCCCCTCTAGAGAATCTGCTTTTTCAAATTCACCACGAACAGCCTCGGCAATATGCGGATCCATTTTATTATTAAGTTGGTTGAGTAATTTCCCATATTGATCTGCGGTTTTAGGAACCTCTCTAGTAAGCATTTTTTTCTTGTTTTCAAAAGTGGCGTCATAGAATTTTTCTTCTAGCATGTCTTGGACTTCGTCTGGGAATTTTTCGAATTGTTCGTTAAGTTTTTTCTCGGCTTTGATTTGGCCAGGGAGAGCTTCTAAAAACGTGACTTTATGTTTGAGTCGGTCACTTAAGCTGGGTTTACTTTTTTTAAAGTTTTCCTGACAAAATTTAATGGATTCCTTAGAGAAAACATTACCAGCTTCGCGTAATTCTTTGCGATAACTGCGTTCTAGTTTTTTTTCTACGTCACCTAAAAATTGTTCGCGTCGACTTAGTCCCCATTCTTTAAAGTTATTATCTTGATATTCTTTGGGAAGATCTTTGTGGATATCAAAAAGTTCAACACGTGGCTCGATATCATCTTTTTCAACTTTATTTATAGCGGAATGTTGTTCATTGTCAGATAAAGTTAAGAACCATTCCAAATATTCACCCACAGTTTTTCTGGCAAGTTTGTCTTTGTGCTTGTTGAAGATGTTGCGGTATTTTTGGAAATTTTGATTCTCAGTTTCGGAAGCTTCTAAAATGCGAATTTTTTCGTCCCAATCTCCAGCTTTATCCAAAGAATCACGGCGTTTTTCTTGAACAGCTTTTTCTAATTTTAAGAATTTTTTGAGTTCCTTTCCTCGTTCGTTAATCTCTTTTTCTAGTTCTCGGAGGGCTTTTTCTTTTTCCTTAAGCCCGCTAGCGGTAAAGCTTTCGGCTAGTTTGTCTTGCTCTCCTTGGCGGAGCATACCTTCTCGGTCCGCTCCAGATAATTTGCCTTCGTATTTTTTTCGTAATTCAAAAGATTGGCGCCAGTGTTCCTCAAAATCATCTTTAATTGATCTTAGTCGGCTTAAGTCTTCTTGGTTATTATCGACCTTATTTTTCCAATCTGCTTCTTCGTCTTTGGAGATAACGCCTTTTTCGGTGCTCATTTTCTCGAGCATTTCTTGGCGAATATTTCCGGCCTCCATGTTAAGAACATTTTTATCGTGTTCTTCCGACATTTCTTGGTTAGAACGGGTCTCTTTAATATTGCGCCCCTCTAATTCATCGAGGCGATTTTTTGCTAAAGCTTCTTGACCAGCCATAGGTATGGGTTAAAGCGGATTTATGTTGTAACCCATTTTTCAACTTTACGCAAGTCTTTTTCCTGAAGAGGACGATGTTGGCGGGGGAGGGAATTTAAATCTTGGGCTGTAAATACGAGCTTGCGGATGTTTTCGGGGATCTCTTTATCAAATGGTTTTAAAGAACCAGCTTTTAAAATAGCGGTCATTAGTTTAGGGGAGTGAAACCCTTGTTTAATAGCAATTTTTTCTAGGTGAGATTGTTTAGAAAAAGGTTCAGTCCCATCTGTTGTATCAAAAAGATTAGCAATTAAAGCGTTAGAAGTAAGATTAGTTTCGATTTTTGAAATTTTTCCTTGGATGTTTTGCAAAAATACGCCAGCTTCGTATGAAATGTAGTCAATATTTTGGGTATATAAGACCTCAGCTAAACCCATTATTCCAAGGCTGCAGCGCTTGTTTTTTGCTTTTTCTTGAATAAGAGAAAGAGGATAAGTACTTTTTTCAAAAACTCGGTTTAAAAATAAAGCCGCTTTGTTAGCGATTTCAGAGATTTTTTCTGGAGCGACAACTGTTAAATTAATCCAACCCAGGGCAATCGGTTCATAAGCTTCAGCCTTTAAGTGACTTTTTGGAAGGACATTTGGTTCGTCTTCTGTTTGTAGGATTTCAAAATGGTTCTTTTCATCATTTTTTAAAGTAAGAACATCAAGTAAGGATGGGTGGTTTGGTGAAATAGTGGCTAAGTGTTGGGATTGTTTTTGATTTAACTTAGAACTTAACTCAGAGGTGCTTTGAAAGAGTTTTAATAAACTAGCGGGTTTATCAGTTTGATCTAGATTTATGCTAATAGAGCAGTTGTTTTGCAGAAGTAAATCAGCGTTTTTTAAATGTTCAAATAAAATTTCGTTAGTTGGGATAATGAATTCATGAAATAGAAAAGAAAGTTTTTCTTTGTTAGCGTTTTTTAAAATGTGTGGATGCGGAAGAAATTCTAAATTAGCTAATAAATTATAAAAAATAGTTTCTTCTTTTTTGTTGTTGCTTAAGGAATGAGCGGTTTTTTGAAAAATTTCTTCTGGGGTTTCGTGAAATTCTTTTTCAAAAGCTTTTAACCCCTCTAAAGAAAGTGGGATTTTGGTAGGGGAGCCAATTAGTTTTTCTTGTAAACGTCGTTTTTCGGTGCGTTTATGACGGTAAAGGATATAGGCTTTGGCAGTTTTGGCGTGTCCTTTTTCAATTAGGATTTTTTCTACTAAATCTTGGACTTGTTCCACCGTGGGGTAATGAGATTTTTCAAAAGTTTGTTCTAAGGTCTCAATTACCTCTTTGGTAACAGTTTGAGCCATTCCCTGATCTTCGCCACCAACTGCTTGAGCTGCTTTCCAAATAGCTTCGGTAATTTGTGCTGCCGCAAAGGGCATTACTCGGCCGTCTCTTTTGATGATCTTTTGCATGTCTTAATCTTACCATTTTGAGCGTTATATGGTAATCTTACTTTCGCCCTATTTTTTAACCTCATGAACTATGGACGGAGGATGCGGCGGTGGTTGCAACTGCTAATTTATAAGCAGTTAAACCCGTAACTAAAAAGAGGGGCTAAGTTATTGCTTAGCCTTTTTCTTATGAACGATAAAGTAAAAACCCACACAAGCAATTATCCCTAATAAGGCTAAGTTTTTGGTCCAGTTTATTTGGTTAGTAGTTGAAGTCTCGGTGGAGTTGTCGGTGAATCGTTGTAGTTTGTAGGTTTGATTAGCGGTTTTGCTGGCATAACCGCTGATTTCGTTACCAGGTTTTAATAAAGAAGTTTTGAGGTTTTCGTTAATATTTAATTCATCTAAGGAGACCTCCATGGTTTGGTCCTGGTTGCTAAGAGTGATTTTGTTTTCAAAAGGAATGATTTCCTCGACCACGCCGTGAATTAAATAATAAATGGGATTTAAATAGCCACTAGTGATTTCTTTGGTCCATTCCCAGGGGACAGTTTCCCAATTAGTGGGGGAGTTATCAAAGCTTTTGGCTTGAGCGACAGGAATAATATAAGAAAAGAAACTGGCTGAGGCTTGTTCTTCTACTAAAATGCGGGCATAGGATTGGCCTTCCGGAGCACTGCCTTCGTAAGTAGCGCTATCTTGTAGGTTTTCTTCAAAATCAAAAAGTCGAACTGAATCAGTGTCGTTATTTAGAGCTAATCCAGATTCATTGCGATAAATTACAAGAAAATCTTGAGCTTCGACAACAGTGTTAGCCGGGAAAACAAAGGGGGCACTACCGCCTTCGGCATCATCTAAAGACCAATTGCCTAAATTAATGTCAGTAGTGCTGGTGTTATAGATTTCGATCCATTCGGTGTCAGTGTCGGTTCCCTCGGGGTTGGGCATGATTTCGGAAAGAATAATGTTTTCTGAAAGATCGCCATTAGCTAAGTCTCCTTCAATTTCTTCCTCTTCACCAGCGGGAAAAAGATTAAGAGCACCAGGCGTTGGTTCGCTAGACCAAGCCCAATTTGCGGCTAAAACATGACTGCCTAAAAAAACGCTAAAAAAAAGTGCAATTAAGGGATGAGATTTCTTCATAAAGGGTGGGGTTAAAGGATGAAGTGTCTTTAGCCTAGCAAATTGAGATGACGAAAATTTAAACAAAAAATGAACGGAAAATTAAATTTTTATGAACATTTGACTTTCCCTAATACACCCAGTATTTTGAGGTTGTATTTTTAAGAGCCCTTGCATAGCCAATTATCTGTAGTTAGACCTTGATTTCCGTTTAAATTAATCTGTTAATTCTCAAATTTTTAGTTTCAATACGGTTTTAAAAAGAGTCCCTTACAAGGAGGGGCACGTGGCGTGCAGAGGGTAATTTAACCCCCTGTTTAATGACATCTCTATCAATTTTATTACTTCTAGTGGGCTTAGGCGCTGGTCTTGGATCTGGACGCTATGTTCGACTTAAGAAGGAACGTGAGGAGCAAGATCGTTTAGAAGATCAGCGTAAACGTGATCTTCATGATGCTCAGGCTAAGGCTAAGGAAATGGTTTTTGAGGCTCGTAGCGAAGCTCTCAAAATTCAAGAAGAAGCTAAAAAGGAAGAACATCAAAAGCGTCTTCAACTGGAAAAAATTGAAAAACGTATTGTTCAAAAAGAAGAACTGCTTGATAAGAAAATGACTGAGTCAGAAAAGTCTCGGTCTGAGTTAGAAAAGAAAGTAAATGCAGTTCGAGAATTAAAAGCTGAAGTTGAAAAGTTTTATCAACAACAAAAAGGTCAATTGGAACGGGTGGCTAGTTTGTCTAAGGAAGAGGCCCGTGATCTTCTTTTGAAAAAGGTTCAAGAGGAGGCTAAAGATGATTTAGTGGCACAGATTAAAAAGACGGAAAAAGATTTACGCGATGAGGCTAATGACCGGGCTAAGTTTATTATTGTGGATGCGATTCAAAAATATGCAGCTGAGACCACTATGGAATCTACGGCCACGACTGTAAATATTCCAAGTGATGATATGAAAGGTCGAATTATTGGTCGAGAAGGACGAAACATCAATACTTTTGAGGAAATGACGGGGATTGATGTGATTGTGGACGACACTCCAGGTTCAATTGTGATTTCTGGTTTTGATTTGGTGCGTCGTTATATTGCAAAAATTGCTTTGGAAAGGTTGTTAGAAGATGGTCGAATTCATCCGGCTAGAATTGAAGAAGT
>JABJMC010000013.1 GCA_018659585.1 Candidatus Peregrinibacteria bacterium | reverse complement strand
CTTCTGCTAGTTACAATTGCTGTTTTATTGGAAATGTTTATTACAAGTCGGTCGTAATAATTTCAGCTCGCTCAACAACTCGAATTCGATCCAAAGGCCACATTACAAACCAAGCTCGGCCCGCTATTTCGTCCAAAGTAACATACGCCGTAGATCCAGCCCCTATACATCCTGTAGCACTAAAGCATCTTCTTGAATCACTGCTTGCTTTTCGATTATCTCCTAACACAAAATAACCACCTTCCGGTACTTCAAAAAATGAATTTTCCGGTGAAGAAGGATCTGTGTAACCCCAGTTTACTTCATTTAAATACTCAGATTCATCCAATTTTTCATCATTCAAATAAACATAACCATCTATAATTTCAACCGTATCACCTGGAATACCGATTATTCTTTTAATATAATAATCATTGCCTTCAGGTTCCTGAAAAACAACCACATCACCCCGTTCAGGAGCTCCTATTTCCCATCCCAGAATATTCAAATATCCAAACTTATAAATCATTATATATTCACCATTTCCTCGAAGACAACTACCATCAAAATTATTAAAAGTATCACACATAGATGGTCCATGTATTTGAAAAGGGGAGAAAATAAAAGTACGAATCAAGACCACCAAAATGATAATGACCAATGAATTTACAACAACATCCAGTACAAACAAAAGGAAGGACCGCAAACGAGGTTTCATATTCAAGAATTAAAGTCCACTGAAAGATAACACAAACCTGGCGCGAAAGAAAAGAGAATGTTAAAATCTATTCATGCTCGCAAGTATCATGTTTCGCGCTTACCTAAATCCAGGAGAAAAAATCCTGTATGTAGCGCATGTACATCCTTTCACTATTTACAAAAGCTTCCTAAAACACCTCTTCTTTGGGTTTGCTTTGCCAGGACTTTTTTATCTTATGATGCCGCCTTTTTGGATTGTTTGGGCCAGCTGGGGAGGAATTGGAGCACTTTACATGCTGCTTTTTTATTTAGACTGGTATTTTGACGCAATCCTAGTCACAAATCAGACAATTATTGATTTAGAATGGACAGGAATTTTCAAAAGATCATCTAGTCGTGTTGAATATCACACTATCGAAGGAGTAGCTTACGAAGTTAATGGTTTTTGGGCCACAGTTCTTAATTATGGAGACTTAGCCATTGACCGCATTGGAACTGGAAGCCAAATTGGTTTAAAAGATGTTTCTTTTCCAAAAACTGCTGAGCGCGAAATAATGAGTGCTCAAAATGATTTCATGCGTAATAAAAGCTTTCGTGAACATCAAACTTTAAAAGATCTTTTAGCCGGAATGTTGCAGGATTATTCAAATAAATAATGCCCACTTTACCAAGTTCAATTCTTATCACCGTAGTCATTATTTTATTGATCCTTTTTATAGGATTGATTTTTTGGACTCAAAACAAACGCTCCAGAATTTCACCGCAAGAGCTTAAAAAATTCCAAAATCACTGGCAAGGAATTCTTAAAGAGATAAAAAGCAGTCCCAAAAATGCTGTTTTAGAAGCAGATAAACTCCTAGATCAAGCCCTAAAACTTAAAAACTACACTGGTTCTTTAGGTGAAAAAATGAAAAAAGCCGGACCTTTGTTTTCGGATCGTAATGGTGTTTGGGGCGCTCACAAATTACGCAATCGCATTGCTCACGAATTAAACATTAAAGTATCGGATTTTGAAGCTAAAAAAGCTCTTGGTCAGTTTAAAACAGCCCTCCGAGACTTAGGCATTAAACTATGAGTAAACGCTTACAAAAACACTTTGTTCTAGGAATCACTGGAAAAATTGGTGCTGGCAAAAGCACTATTGCCAGAACTTTAGAAAAAAAAGGATGGTTTTATTTAGATTGTGATCAAATAACTCATGAATTATACGAACCAAATGGCCGTGGAGCTGAAAAAATTCAAACCTTTTTTGGAGACGAATTTCTAAAAAAAGACGAATCTGTAAATCGTTCTAAATTAATGCGCACACTCCTTAAAAACACCAAAAAATGGGATATTTTAAACCGCCTTATCCATCCCTTGGTAGCCGATGAAATAGAACGTCGTTTGCGCAAAATAGATTCCCCAAAGATTGTGGTCGAAATCCAAGTTTTCAATGAAAAACTATTCAAAGATTTATTTGACGAGTTATGGATAATAGAAGCCCCTCAAAAAATCAGACATTCCCGGAAAACCAATTTAAGTTCTGCCGAAATCGAAGCTGTTGAAGCTCAGCAATCTAAATCTTTAGAACTAACTGACGCTCATGTAATTTCCAATTCCAGTACTATTGACGATCTCTTGAAGAGCCTTCCTTAAACCCGTATAGTAAACACAATTAAAAAATTCTTATGACCTCCTACGAAACCGTTATTGGACTCGAAATTCACGCCCAAATGAACACTAAAACCAAAATGTTCTGTGCTTGTAGCAATGATTCATTTGGAGCTAAACCAAATGTTAATGTTTGCCCAATTTGCATGGGTTTCCCTGGGATGCTACCCGCCACTAATAAAAAAGCTATCAAAAAGGGAGTGCGAACTGCTTTGGCTTTTCGCTGTAATATTCCTGAATTTTCTAAATTTGATCGAAAAAATTACTTTTATCCAGATTTACCCTTAGGTTTTCAAATTTCTCAGTTTGACGAGCCTGTTTCCGAAAAAGGATATGTAGAAATTGAAACTAAAGAAGGACTTAAAAAAATTGGCATCACACGCGTGCATATTGAAAACGATGCCGGCAAATTAACTCATACCAACGGAGGAAGTCTAGTGGATTTTAATCGCGCTGGCAGCCCTTTGATGGAAATCGTCACCGATCCAGATATGCGCTCATCCGAAGAAGCCAAAACTTTTGCCAAAATGGTTCAGGCTATTTTGCGTACTATTGGAACCTCCGAAGCTGATATGGAAAAAGGAATGATGCGTTTTGACGCCAGTATTTCAACCCGGCCACACGGAGAAACCAAACTTTATCCGCGCGCAGAAATTAAAAATTTAAATTCCTTCCGTTCTCTAGAAACCGCCCTTGAATACGAAATCAAACGTCAAATTAACCTTTGGGAGGAGGGGAATCCTTTAGATGGAGACATCACGGTTGGCTGGCTTGATGATCAACAAAAAACCAAACTTTTGCGCGATAAAGAAAGCTCCGCAGATTATCGCTATTTCCCAGAACCAGACCTACCACCGCTAGTGATGGATCCCCAAGAAATTGAAGAAATGAAAGCTAACATCCCCGAATTACCCCTAGAAAAACGCCAAAAATTTATAGAAAAATACAATATTTCCGAGGAAGAAGCCCTGTTTTTCAGTGAAGACCCAAAACTCGCCGACTTTTTTGAAGAAGTTGCGGAAACCACAAAAGAACCACAAAAATCAGCTTCATTTGTCGGAACCATTCTCCTTGGAAGGTTAAAAAACGACAACAAAAATCTCCAGGATTGCCAAATCACAGCCCAACAAATGGCTCAATTAGTAACCCTTGTTGAAGAGGGAGCTATCTCAAACAATCAAGCCAAAGGAGTTGTTTTTGAAGCTATGTTTGAAACTGGAAAAGATCCTGAAAAAATCATCGAAGAAAAAGGATTAAAACAGGTTAGCGACACTGGAGCTATTGAAGCTATTGTTGATCAAGTACTAAGTGAAAACCCTTCAGCTGTAGAGGACTTTAAAACTGGCAAAGGAAATGTTCTCGGATTCCTAATTGGACAGGTCATGAAAGCTTCTAAAGGCCAGGCAAATCCCGGCATGGTTAATGAAATCATGCGCAAAAAGCTTTCTTAGGCTATAATGTAATAGAACTTAACCCTCCCAACATGCTCACCGCCACTGATTTATTCTTCGTCATCCTTGCCGTTGCAGTTGCTTTATTAAGCATCTTTTTCTCCATTACCTTAGTTTACGCAATTCTTATTTTACGTGACATAAACAAAGCCACTGATGCTATGCGTGACTCTGCTGAACGCATCCATGGCATGATTATCAAGCCAATTAAAATGACTCATGAAATCCTCAAATACGCTAAACCAGTCGTTGAAGTTGTAGAAGATCGTTTGCGTCAACATCAAGAAGAATCCCCAAAGCCAAAAAAAACCACTAAAAAGAAATCAACCAAGAAAAAGAAGTCTTAGTCCTTTTTGCGCTTAAACATTACGTGATAAGGAAAAACCAAAGTGGCGTTTAAGATACGCTTAATTCGACGTGGTTCTTGAACTACTCGATAAGCCCACTCTAAACCTGATTTTCGTATCCACTTAGGAGCTCGATTACGCACTCCACCAATAAAATCAAAAGCTCCACCAACCCCAATCGCGACCCGAATATTAGGCATTTTCTTTAAATTTCTTACAATCCATTGTTCTTGCTTTGGAGCACCATAAGCCACAAACACCATATTAGCCTCCGAAGCATTAATTCGATCCACAATTTCAGCATCATTATGAGGTTCAGGAGATCCGGAAAAAGTCCCTACAATCTGATCAAATCGCCATTTATCTGCTACTCGTCGGGCTACGCCGGGAGCAGCTCCCAATAAAAATATCTTTGCTCCCATTTTGTGACTTTGATGAATTAATTTCTCCATTAAATCCGTTCCAGTTACTCGTTCTGGCAATTCACCTTTTGACTTAATCGAAAGCATCACCAACCCGAATAACCCATGTCCAACTCGTGCTAAACGACCCTCGTGCCTTGCTAAATTTGCTGCCCACAAAATCCCAATCCCATCCGCAATTTTAAGAGAAGCCTGGTTCAAAATTTTCCGATATTTAGGATCCTTTTGACCATGTAAAACAATTTCTGGGTTTGGAGTTACCACCATATGTTGTTCACCCGATCGTAAAAAACGAGCCACAACCGCCACCGCCTCATCAATAGTTAATTTATGAAAATCTACTCCCATAACTGGCACTGTTCGTGAAGCCAAAAATGGACGTGCTACCACTAAATGATTACCAAATCTTCCCTGTTTAGTGCTTTTTTCGGCAATTACCTCAAACCCGGCATCCTGCAACAACACCAACAATTCTTTTAAACGAAAAGCATGTGCAAACCGCATCTTTGGCTCTTTTTTCCCCCAGGGAATCATTAAATCCTTCCAAGAATAATTTCCCCAACTAAATATTGATCGAAAAAAAGCTTTTACAAAATAGGGGAGTGATCGCAAACGATATAGATTCCAAACTGACAAACAAACCACACCGTCCTTAGAAAGCGCCTTAGAAAGCTCTGCCAAGGCCTTTAATTGCAATTCCCGTGAAGGAATGTGATGAAGCACGGCTACTGAAAAAACCGCATCATAAGTTCCCTCCTTAACTGGTAAATCCAAAGCATCACCCTCTTTAAATTTAATTTTATTTCCCTTTTGCTGTTTTTTAGCAAATTTTAATAATTCCTTGGAATTATCAATTCCCAAATAAGATTTAATATCGCGGCCTTCAAAAAACTTCAACAATCTTCCGTTGCCACATCCAACATCCAAAACCCGAGCATCTTCAGGTAAAAATTCCGTAAAAAAATCTAAATCTGGCCATAATCGCTGCCGAGATCTATTAAATTCTTGTGCAATTTTGTCATAAACATTGCGGACATCTGTAACAAGATCAGTTGCTGTATCTTTTTTCATGCGCTAGGTTAAATACAATTCTATTGTAACCAAAATGAGCACTAAAATCGACGCTGAAATCAAACAATTCATTAAAGAAGCCCAAAAAGCCAATCTTCAATCTGAAGAAGACATTACTGATTTCAAAAACAACTTTGCCAAAAGGCACAAAAAAAGCACTTTAGCGAATTACAATATTGTAAAAACCTATCACGCCCTAGTGAAAAACGGACAACTCCAAGAGGATCCGGAGTTTCTTAAAAGATTTCGCAAACGAAAAATTCGTAGCCTTTCTGGTGTAAGCGTAATTACCGTCCTTACCAAGCCTTGGTATTGCCCTGGGAAATGTGTGTTTTGCCCCACTGAAAAAGACATGCCCAAGAGTTATCTTTCCAATGAACCCGGCGCCATGCGCGCTGTTCTTAATGATTTTGATCCCACACGCCAAATAAAAACCCGTTTAAGAAGCCTCCAAAACCAAGGACACCCCACTGACAAAGTCGAAATAATCGTGCTTGGAGGAACATTCTCAGCTTATCCGCATGCTTACCAAACCGCCTTTATTCGCAATTTATACAACGCTTTAAATGGAACTAATTTTCGCAGTTTAAAAAAAGCCCAAAAATATAACGAAACTACAACTCACCGCTGCATTGCTCTTAGCTTAGAAACTCGTCCCGATCACATCACCAAAAATGAACTCCGCCGTTTCCGCCAACTAGGATGCACCAAATTACAGATTGGGATTCAAAGTATTTACGATGATGTCCTAAAACTAAATAAGCGTGGTGAGACCGTTGAACAAGGCATAAAAGCCGTTGAATTAGCGCGTGACGCTGGCTTTAAATTTTCCTTTCACATTATGCCTAATCTTCCTGGTAGCACCCCAGAGCGCGACTATCAGATGATGGAGCAACTTTTCAAAGACCCAGCCTATAAACCAGATTTTCTTAAACTCTATCCCTGTACAGTTGTCCCATATTCAGAACTTGAAAAATGGTGGGAAAGAGGGGAGTACCAACCTTATGACGATGACACCCTTTTAAAATTAATTATTAAAAGCAAAAAGCTTGTTCCCGAATATTGCCGCATTGATCGGCTAGTCCGCGACATTCCTGGTGAAAGCATTTTAGCTGGGAATCTCAGCACTAATCTTCGCCAACTCATCCAAATTAAAGAAAAAAAACCAATTTGCCGCTGCATTCGCTGCCGAGAAATTCGCAACGACACTGTAAATCCCAAAAACATCTCCTTAAAAGTCCAAGAATTTGAAGCTGCTCATGGCCAAGAATTCTTTTTAACCTACGACGACACCAAAAAAGACAAATTGCTTTCTCTTTTACGACTTCGCTTTCCATCCTATCTGTTAGGTAACAAAAAACACTTTATTTCGGAACTTCAAAACGCCGCTATTATCCGCGAAATTCACACCTATGGTTTTCAAGTTGAAATTGGCAAAACAAACAAAAACGCCTCACAACACTTAGGCCTGGGTCGCAAACTTCTCAAAAAAGCCGAACAAATCACCAAAAAAGCTGGATTTAACAAAATTGCCGTCATAGCCTCAATTGGCACGCGCGAATATTATCGCAAATTTGGGTACCACTTAGAGGGGACTTACATGGTGAAATCCCTATAATTTCTCACTCGGCACAAACGGATGAAGCGGATCAAGAGCATCCAATTGTTGCTCAAATCGAAAAATAATAAGTTCTATTTCCGTCACAGATTGCCCAGCGTCAACAGCCTGTTTAACCTGATTTCCACAAGCTTGGATCGATGTCCAAGCCACATTAATCAATCCTTTAATCTGATCATCCTTTGGCTGTTCCACAGCATACACACCTACCATTGTATAAAATTTTCCCAGTAGGTGATCAAAGGCTTCCAAAATTTCAATACGGTCTTTTTTAATCACGTTCTTCGGTTTTAGAATTTTTTTCAAAGCGTTCTTGGTGTTCTTGGGTCGCCAATCCCTCATCTAAATTAGAAACTAATCGCTGCAACTCTTCTAATTGAACAAACGAAAAATAACCCAATGTAGATTTAAGTCCTTCCATAAACTCCTCATCATCTCTTCCAAAAGGGGACTTTTTACTTTTTCCCTCTAAAAGCTTACGGATTTTCTCTAATTTTTGTTGGCGTAAATCACTTTCCTGCCAAATACCCTCCATTTCATCAGGTGACGGATCAAATTCATCAAACATATCATCAAAATCTTCCCATCGTTTATCCCAACGGTCTCCTTCCTCAAGTTTACCACTTTCCGAACTCCAACGTTCTGGTAAGACTTCTTTTGATGATTTAGACGATTTAGCCATATCCTGATTATAAGATAAGCGCAAATCTTGCGCAAGGTCAGCTTTTGACGTATAATAATAGGAGTAAAACTATAAAAAAATTAACCATGACTGACCCCCAATTAGCCGCCGGAGACGAAAGTGCCGAAAACGTCTCTGGAGCTCCAAATTTATCTGAACAAGAAGAACGTGAACAACAACTTCAGGAAGACACTGGCCGTAGGCGAGTAGACGTCTCCTTAGATGTTTTAACAGAAGATGAACATGATTTAATCGAGACCTTAGGTGAACGAGCTCTAAGTGATGTCGAAGCCATGTTAAATATTGATTTCAACAAAAGTGCCGCTGAACAACCAGAAGCCACCGAAGCCTTACAAGGTCACGCCGCTGTTTTAGTTACAGCCCTAAAAAATAATGGTTTTGAATTTAGTTCTCTAGGTGAATTACCTAATCCCGCCAAAAACATTGAAATCAGATCTTTTTTTGAGAGTCCAGAGGCTTTAATCGCCCTCAAGGTCTTACTCGAACTAGCCCGTCACACTGGTAGTGTCTACGCCAAAGATTTTGAACCTCTTTGGGGAGCCTTAATTGATGAAATAGAACAAAGCTTACCAGTTGCGAATCGTCTTAAAGACAACAAAGAACCAGAAGAAGATGATGATCCTTTTTACGTTGATGCTTGGAATTTTATTAAAGAAGAACCCCTAAAAGCAGCTGGTTTAGTCGCTGGAGGAGCAGTTGCCGGCGCTTTAGTTTGGCAAATCCTTAAACGTTTTAATCCTCTTGAATTTTTAGGCAAAGGGAAAATGGGTAAAGGTGCTGATATTTTAACTTTTGGGACACCATTAGCCGCGGTTTTAGGAACCACTGCTATTCTTGGTATGACTCTTGGACCCAAAGAATGGCGCCAATGGGTTGAGGCCAATCTTGGAGTTAGCCTAACTCTACCCGCTTTGTGGGATTTTATTAAAAATAGCGTAAAAGAAGGCAAACTGCATTGGGAGTCTTTTACTGAAGGATTTGTGAAAATCGATGATGTTTCTAGTGAAGTCGCTCAAAATCTAGGTATTTCCGCTGAAAAAGTAACTGTTTTAAGTGAAATGCCTTTAGATGAGTTCTTGAGCCGTGAAAACGAACTTAAAATGATAGCACAAGATCTTGCTCCAGATGCTTTAAAAGCCCTTGGAATTAGTATTCCAGAAATTCCAGGATTCTTAAGCGAAGCTGATAGCGACGCCACCGTAGCTGCCGCCGGCGCTTTAATCCCGATTTTACGCAGCCAAGAAGCCCAATTAATTCTTGATGGCCACAATCCCGAAACAGTAGGGGAGGCCCTCCAAATCCTCGGTGAAAAAGGCTACTGGGGAGAGGAAGGAACCGAAGCGGCTCGAGACGCTCGCGACGATGCCGAAAAACAAGCTGAAGCCGCTGCTGAGGGAGATGAACAAAATGAGAAATATGATGAACCAGACCATTTTATTAAAAATGGAGCAGCCGTAGAAAATGCTAGAGAAATGCTTGGAAAAAAGTCTGAAGTGGTTAACTTATTAGAAAATTTAGACGAACATTCAATTTTAGAACCTAAAGCCTTCCTATTAAAATTACAGGAAGCCGCTAATAACGATGGTCACAGCCTTTGCACTTTTGGAGGTACAGTTGGAATCATTACTAGCACCATGGAATGGCTAACGATTAGTAGTTGTGAAACATGGGCCGAAGCAGCCTATGATATATTTTGGGAAGGGAATGCTAAAGAAGGATTCGTTAACTGGTTTTCAAACACCCTAGGCTTTGTAATGGTTATGGCTCCAACATATATGGCCGCTAATGGAATTTTAACAGCCTTAGACCTAAGTAAACTACATTTAACCGAGTCTGGCATTCGAGGGGCAAGAGCTGGGGTAGTAATGCCTTACACCCTCGCCAAGGGAGCTGGTATTAGCGGTCATTTTACTTGGATGAAAGGACAAGATTTAATTGTTAGCGTCAGGCAATGGCGAGCCAAAAACCCACAAGCAGCGCGCTTAGCAAGGCTTTCACGCTTAGAACATTTATGCCGGCGATTTGATCAAATGAATATGCTTCTAGATGGAAGTAAACGCAGTGTCATGTCAGAACATATTACAGATTTGGACACCAAAGGAGCAGGGAAATCCTTTCTAGCTAATAGAGCTAAAGGGTATTTAGAAGTTATGCGTGAACACTATCGAGCAAAAATCCAATATCTAGCCCGCAAAATGAGAGCTTCTGGCGATATAAATTTTACCCATGCTATCAAAGGAGGAGAATTGGACCCCACGGAAATACAACCAATAGTTGATGAAGTTCACGAAATTTTTCGCCGTGAAGTTGGTATTGAAAACGCTGAAAATATTTCTCCCGAAGAAGTTTGGAAAGCTCGTACTGATCCTAAAAGTCCCCACGGCGGCCCCGAAGGCTGGGAGCGCTTCACCAGCAAACAAGTTGATGAAATGTTAATGCAACGTGGTATTAAACCAGGCAGCCGAGAAGCAACTAAATACATGGAAGCCTGGGACCAGGCCATATCTAAACAACTAGCCGAAGGTAAATTTGATCCCTTTGTCGCTTTAGAAGTTGAGGGAGTGATAATTAGACCTCGCCTGCAATATGATCCTGCCTCAGGACGAGCTATTTATCGCGGTCTTCGGGTTGAAATTCCCGCAGACAAAGCTCCAACTTCAGAAGCGCTTAAATCATTTGAAGCCTGGGAAGCTCTTCGCAAACAAGTTGGGGAACAATGGACAACGCAAGCCGCAATTGTTACTGAGCCAGAACTAACCTACAACCGTAAAGCTGGTAAATTCGAATTCAAAATTAATGGTGAACCCTTTGAGCCATTAACAGGGGAGTCCATGACTGAATTAAAAACACGTTATACCGAAGCCCTCGAGGCTTCCGGAACCAAAGCTCCGACTGGATACGCCGCCGCTATTGTTAAGCACATGTCTTGGATTCAAGGAGCCGAAGTAATTCTCGGAACTGCTGGTGTGGCTTACATGATTTACCAAATCGAATTTAATCCTAACCTTGATCGTCGCGAAGTTATTACTGAACAAGTAGCTATTCTAGCTTCTGCAATTGCTGGTATTGCTGTCTTTGAAAAAACTCTTGGCAAAAGAATGACTCCTACATCACCCGCCATGGCGTGGATGCATTTATTTGGAGTTGTGGTCGCTGGTATTTTTGGTGTCTACCTTGGAGAAGATAAAATTGAAGAAATCCTAAACATTGTTCTTCCCGAATATCCAGGAATGCACGCGCACAGCCAAGAATTAGGTGAAATTCTCTGGAAACAAACTGGTCGTAAGCTTGTTCTAAGGCCGCTTGGTCAAATGGCTCAACGCAAAGCCACCCAAACCGTACTTCGTAAAGGTGTCATCGAAGGAGCTGAAAGCCTAGGCAAAAAAGCCGGAACACGGCAAATAGAACGATTAGTCGCCAAAAAAGGCATGCAAGGTGTTTTACGACGATCTTTAGGCCGAATTATAGCCCGTAAAACCGTTCAAAGAATCATTATTGCCGCTGTTGGGCCAAAAAAAGCCGCTGCCATTATCGCTGGATTTGCAGACGACGCCTTAGCTCCAACCGGGGTTTATGCTCCTATAGCACTCCTCACAGATGTTTTAGCAGTAGGGGCTATTATCTGGTCCGCCTGGGACATTTATGAAATTATTAAGATTTATGATTATGCACAAAAACTAGAAGAAGAACTTCCACAGAGAGAAAGTACCAACATTAAAGATGGGTCCATCCGGGTTACCAATAAAGCTGCTCGCTTAAGCATCATGACTCGCTTAGGCGATCTTGATGCTGATATCACCAATCTTAATGAAGAAAACTTATTCGACTTTGTGTCAAGTGAACCAATGGTAGAAATTGCCTTTCAACGAGAAGGAATGGATAAAGGAAATATCGATGAAAAAGACTGTGATAAAGAAGTCTGGCGCTTTGAAGATGGAATAGCAACTTATGTTGCTATTTACAAAGCAGGGGAGTTATATGCCGAAATTGAGGGGCTTGACGCCGAAATGTTAGAGCAAGCTGCCGAAGAAGGAGCTGACGATGAAGAAGAATTTGAAAGAGCCTTAGCCGAGGAAGAAGATGAACCAACCGGAGGAGACGATGATGACCCAGAATCACAAGATCCACCAAAAGAAGCGGAAATCGAATATACTCCAGAATCTAATGGCTAGGGGACCACAAACTCCCTACACGCCCAACTTTGCACAATATATCTTGTACAAAGTTTGATAGGTTAAAAAATGTGTTCAGTCTATTTTTACACAAATTATCGACTATTCGCCTACACCCCCTTTTTGGTTTAAACAAATCAATAAATACCTCACAAAATCTCATTCAAAAAAAACCTCACTATTAAAACTCTCGCAAAACACCTACCAAACTCCCCTACACACAAAAGCAAACCTCTATTTTAGGCTTAAATAAGCCATTTATCGCACTTTCTTCGATTTAAGAAGCTTTACAAAAAACCATGACTCAAGTATCCTCATTTCCTTTTTAAACAGGTACTTTATGACACAAAAACCACCAGAGCATAAAGAAAGGTCACGATTGGCGGCATATGTGCAAACAATTCAAAACTTGCCTCAAATGGCAAAAATGAATGAAATTAAAACTGCTTTTCTTGGTATTCCGAAAATAAAGCGCACAGCCAAAATCATGCAAGCCTTAGCTAGTAAAAAATTATTAAAAGAAGAAATCATTACCACCTTAATAAATGCACGTTATAATTTGACTGGCACCCAAAAACTTGACATACACAAGGTTCCTGATAGAGCAAAAGCTTATAGCATGTATGACTCTTTTATTGCCATTACCGATATAGCTGTGACCGACTTTTTCAACTGGCTTGAAGGAAATGAATTTGAAACCAATTCAGAATATAATCCCGCACCACCTCCAAAAAAACAGCGAAGAAAAAAACCTCAACAAACTGAAGCAAGTGGCTGGCAAGCTAGAATTAGAGGGTGGTTTTCTCAAGGAAAAAAAGACTAAGCAATCGCCGCTTGATCCTCTAGTTGTTTTAAGCGGGTTTTTAACGGTTGATGGAATTCTAAATCCGGATCTTTCATTACTAAATCAGCCGCTGCATTTCGAACACGCTTAATTAAGTCTGTATCGCCAAGTGAGGCCATTTTTAAATCTGGAATCCCGCTTTGTTTTACACCATAAACTTCGCCTGGACCGCGCATAGCCAAATCAATCTCAGCTAACTTAAATCCATCGGTATTTTGTTCCAAAGATTTTAAACGTTTTCGGGATTCCTCACCATAAGAGTCAGTAAATAGAAAACAATAAGACTGGTACTCCCCTCTTCCCACACGCCCCCGGAACTGATGAAGTTGCGATAACCCAAATCTTTCGGCACCCTCAATCAACATAATTGTGGCATTTGGAACATCAATTCCAACCTCCACAACAGAAGTAGAAACCAAAATATCAATCTCTCCTTTGCTAAACAAATTCATTACTTCTTCCTTTTCTTGAGACTTTAATTTTCCGTGTAAAAGACCCAATCTAAAATTCGCAAAAACATCATTACTTAACCGTTCAAATTCAGTTGTAACCGCTTTTACCTCAATCACATCAGACTCATCAATTAAGGGACAAATCACAAAAATCTGCCTCCCTTTTTGAATATGATCGGCAATCCATAATTCCGCATCACTACGCTTTTTTTCTGGGACAACTCTAGTGATAATTTTTTGTCTGCCAGGAGGTAATTCATCCAAAATCGAAACATCTTGATCGCCATACAAAACTAAAGTCAAAGTACGCGGGATAGGAGTTGCCGATAAACTTAAAACATGTGGACTCCCCTGTTCCTGCAGCCTCTCTCGCTGCTTAACTCCAAATCGATGTTGCTCATCAATCACGGCTAAACCAAGATTTTTAAACTGAATTCCATCTTGAATCAAAGCATGTGTTCCAATTACCAAATCCACCGTCCCGGTAGAAACCTGCCGCGCAATAGACTTTTTTTGTTTTTCCGGGAGACTTCCCATCAAAAACTGAATATTAAATCCAAAAGGTTTAAGCAACTTAGAAATACTTTCATAGTGCTGACGAGCCAAAATTTCAGTTGGAGCCATTAAAGCCGCTTGAAAGCCCGAATTAATAGCATGTACTAATCCAAAAGCCGCTACCACAGTCTTCCCAGCCCCTACATCTCCCTGCAATAAACGCATCATCGGATAAGGGGATGTTAAATCACCAGAAATCTCAGATATCACACGTTGTTGTGCTCCTGTTAATTCGTAACCAAACTCTTTATAAAACCTTTGCGAAACATCTTCATCAATCACAATCTTTTTACCTAAATCTTTGGCTTTCTTACGAAATTCATAGCGACGTTTAAGCGCGGCGAACTGAAGCATAAACAGCTCATCAAAAGCTAATCGGCGCCGCGCCCCTTGCAAATCCTCTTCACTTTTTGGATCATGCACTGTCCGCACTGCTTGCCCATAAGACATCAAACCCTCAGCTTCAATCATTTCACCAGGCATGCAATCTTCTAGCAATTGGGCGCCCTTTAATAACGGATGAATTTTCTCTCGAATCCACTTAGAACTAATTTTGTCGCGTTCGTGATAAACCGGGACCAAACGAGCCGTATGTAATTGTTTTTTTCGCACCACTTCATACTGCGGACTCATCATAGTAATTTGAGCCCGATCAAACTTAATTTTACCTGTTAATATCAATTCATCACCATTTCTGAACATTCGCTGAATATGCGGTTGATTAAACCACATCACATTCACGTTTCCTGTTGGATCCGTCAATGTAGCCATAGTCATAATTTTCCCAGTTTTAGTTCGTCGACTAAACATTTTTGACAAAACACCCTGCACCACATTCACTTTATCAACCCGCATTTCCGAAATAGTACACATTTCACTCTGATCCCGATAAGCGCGCGGAAAGTAATGCAAAAAATCATCCACAGTCACCACCCCCAAACCTTTTAATTCACTAATATGAGCCGAGGTAGTCCGCAAAACATTTGAAAGTCGAGTTTTTAATAAATGACGATGTTCTTGCATAATTCAGAGTCTTTCTAACCCCGCTTTACCCGGAGGAAACGACGCTTACCCACTTGGAGCAACACACCCTCCCCCTCCGGCACTGGGACTACAAATTCTATATCTTTTTGCTGCTTAGAATCAACTCGAACTCCACCACCTTCAATTAAACGGCGAGCCTCACTATTAGAAGAAACCGTATCAATTAAACGCACCATTTCAATTAAAGGAAGTTCACTTTCAGAAATTGTTTTTTCTGGAATATCATCTGGCAACTCCTTTTTAGCAAAAACCTGTTTAAAATGAGCTTCAGCGGCCTCTGCAGCCTTTTCATCATGATAAATAGCAACCAATTCTCGACCCAACCTCATTTTCAAATCACGTGGATTTGCTCCCTTGGACATTTCTTCTCTCATTTTATCAATATCTGCCGCTGACACATCTGTCGCCAATTCAAAATAACGCAAAATTAAATCATCTGGAATAGACATTATTTTCCCGTACATATCATTTGGCTCATCACTAACTCCAATATAATTTCCTTCTGATTTACCCATTTTAATTTTCCCATCCAAACCTTCCAAAATCGGCACTGTAATAATATTTTGAGGTTCTTGGTCATATCCTTTTTGCAAAACACGACCAGCTAGCAAATTAAAAGTCTGATCAGTCCCACCAAGTTCCACATCTGCCTCTAAGGCCACAGAATCATATCCTTGCATCAACGGATACATAAATTCATGCAAAGAAATTGGTTTGTTTTTCTTCATTCGGTCTTGAAACATATCACGCTCCAACATCTGAGCCACTGTAAAATTCGAAGCTAACTTTATTACATCAGCAAAATTAAGTGGCTTAAGCCAATCAGCATTCCAAACTACTTCCACTTTATCGACATCCAAAATTTTGGAAACTTGATCAATGTAATGCTTAGCATTTTCTTCTAATTCTTCTTGAGTCTTTGCAGCGCGGGTATCCCCTTTTCCAGTAGGATCACCAATTTGACCAGTAAAATTCCCAAAAAGAAGTAAAATATGATGACCTAAATCTTGAAAGGCTTTTAGTTTTCGGATTACCACCATATGACCGATATGTAGATCAGCTCCAGAGGGGTCGATGCCTAATTTTATACGAAGTTTCTTATCACTTCGCAATTTTTTTTCAAGGTCTTCTCGGACAATAACCTCTACGGTTCCGCGATCAAGAAGATCAGAAATTGGATCAGACATAATAATTAGCTTAAAAATTCATTAATTTACAGGTAGAGTGTACACGACATGATTAAAACTTTCCAGATTCAAACAGATCAAGGCGTTCGCCTCGACCAATGGCTCTCCCAGAAATTTCCAGAAGAGAGTCGTAATTATTGGCAAAAAAAAGTTAAAAATAAAGAAATTTTAGTAAATAACAAAAAATCTAAATCGCATTATATCTTAAAAATTGGCGATGAAGTCACTCTTAAATTAGAGACACAATCCTCTACCTTAACAGGAGAAAAAATCCCACTTGATATTGTTTTTGAAGACGAAAATTACGCCATAATTAATAAGCCAGCTGGGTTGGTAGTTCATCCTGGTGCTGGTCACAAAGATCACACTCTTGTGCACGGATTAATTTATCATTTTGGTAAAAGTTTAAGTGAATCAAGTGGCTCTAACCGACCAGGAATTGTACACAGACTCGATAAGGACACCTCCGGATTATTAGTGATTGCCAAAAACAATCAGACTCATCGCAATTTATCTCAACAATTCGAAGCCAAAACCGTTAAAAAAACCTATCAAGCTCTGATTGAAGGCACTCTTCAGCCCGAAAAAGGCAGTATCGAAGCCCCACTTAATCGTAGCAAAATTAATCGTCAAAAAATTAGCATTTCCACTAGAAAAGGAAGTCGTTATGCTCTCACCCACTATGAGGTAAAAAAATATTTTCAAAGTCCTTTCAAAGCTTCGTTACTACAAGTAAGAATCGAAACTGGCCGCACTCACCAAATTAGAGTCCATTTTGAATCTATTGGGCATCCGGTTATTGCTGATCAGACTTATGGGCATCCCAAAACTAATAAAATATCCGATACTTTAGGTCTAAAACGACAATTTCTCCACGCGACTGAATTAAAATTCATTTCTCCTACCACTCAAAAACAAGTTCACTACAAAAGCCCGCTTTCACCAGACTTAGCGGACTTTCTTGAAAACCTTTCTTAGGCTTTAGCAGTTTCTTTTTTAGCAGCTGGTTTTTTAGGAGCAGCCGGCTTTGGTGGTTTAGGAGCAGCTTTTTTTGGAGTCGCTTTTTCAGCAACAACGGCTGGCTTCTTTGCAGCTCCACTCAAAACACTCACTTTCAAAATCTTTACTCTAGTAAACACTGAACGGTGCCCACGAGTTCTTTCGTAACGCTTTTTTGGTTTCATCTTAAAAATACGAATTTTCTCACCCTTTTCCATAGCAATAGTGCGTGCCTCAACTTTCACATTATCCAAATAAGGCGTACCAATTTTTACATTTTTACCATCTTCCTCTCCTACTAAAAGCACTTTATCTATCATAAAATTCTTTCCATCCTCGAGATCCATATAATCTACAAGAATTTCATCTTTTTCCCGGGCCATGTATTGGGTAGAACCCACTTGAATAACAACAAACATAATAAAATCTTTTAATTCTTACAGCCTACGCAAATTACTTACTTTAAGAAGAAATTGCAAGAGATTTTTCGAGGAAAAAGGTTTTGTTTGAGTTTGAGGTAGCTCTCGCAGGCGGGACAGGCTTGGTCTTTTTGTTTACAAAAAGCTGTCCCGCCGAGAGTGCAGGTAGGCGGACGCCGCTGGAGCGACCGAATACCGGTACCGAAAACCAGACAAAATCTTTTTCCTTAGGAAGAATACTTATTTTTCGCTTCTTCAATTCCTTTTTTAAGGGCTAACACCACTGACTCTGTGAAATTTGTAACCATTTCTCTTACCTCGGGCATCTCTTCGGAACGAAAAGGAGACAATACAAAACTCGATGTATCTTGTTGTTTAGGAGATGTTTCGCCACGACTTTCTACTCCCAAACGAAACCTTTTAACTTTCTCGGTCCCCAGATTAAGTAACACTGACTTTAAACCATTATGAGTCCCAGCTGAACCATCTTCTCGAATTCTAACTTTCCCCAATGGTAAATCCACATCATCAAAAACCACCCACACATCATTACTTTGAACTTTATAAAACTGTTTTACTAACAAAACCGCTTCGCCAGATAAATTCATAAAAGTTTGAGGCTTAATTAGCACTATTTTTCCCCCGTTAAACTCTCCACGGGCAATTTCACATCGAAATTTTGATTCATTACGAAAATCCGAAATTTTTAATCTTTCACGAAGCATATCCATAGCTATAAAACCAACATTATGACGAGTTCGAATATATTCAGCCCCAGGATTTCCTAAACCAACAATTAATTTCATATAGAATAAAATAACAGATTAACCTGGGAATTCCAAAGTCTCTTTCCCAATTTGAATTAAATCACCTGGGTCTCCTTCCAATTTTCGAACTTCGCGCATAATACCCATTTTTTCCAAAACATCATAAACTCGCATTCGAGCTGAACGATTACTTAACTCAGACATCACTACAATTTGTTCAATTCGCTTACCCTTAACCACAAAAGTAGTTTCTTTTTTACCTTCTACTCGCTCTACACTAAATTCACGAACTTCTTTTTCTAAATGTGGCTTAAACACGCGATAACCAGATTTTTCCGTCGCAGGAGCCTCTACTAACATTTTTCTACGTAAACGTTGCACTTCGGTCCACAAATGAAGAATAAGAGGCTTCAGACCCTCTCCTGACACCGCAGAAATCAAAAACACCTTAGGTATATCGTTTTTTAATTCTTCCAAAAGCAATTCTCTAGTTTCTTCGTCAATAGTATCGATTTTATTCATTACTACAATTTGTGGTCGTTTTGCTAAGTCTTCATCATATTCCCGAAGTTCTCTTACAATAATTTTATAATCTTTGGCCATATCCTTAGCCTGACAATCCAACATATGCACCAAAATCGCCGTTCTAGACACATGCCGCAAAAATTCATCACCCAAACCTTTGCCTTCATGAGCACCCTCAATTAAACCCGGTACATCCGCCACTACAAAAGTTTGCCCTCTATCCCCTCCCCACTTACTCAAATCTACTACTCCCATATTAGGAATCAAAGTCGTAAATGGATAATCCGCAATTTTAGGTTTAGCATCTGTAATTCGTGAAATAAGAGTTGATTTACCAACAGAAGGCAAGCCAATCAAACCAATGTCAGCCACCATTTGCATTTCTAAACGCATATCCATTTCCTCACCTGGCTCACCCTTTTCTGCAAAATCTGGAGCTTGTCTCACACTACTTGTAAAATGAGCATTCCCAAAACCACCACGCCCACCTCTAAGTAAAATAAAATCTTCTCCCTCTTCCACTAAATCTACTATTAGTTCACCTGATTCTTGATTGTATACCAGTGTTCCCGGAGGAACATCCAAAACTAAATCCTCACCTCTTTTCCCAGCTCTATCAAAACGATGTCCATCTTTACCAGGTGTAGCTTTTATCGTAGGTCTATTTTTTAAATCAATTAAACTGTTGATATTTGGATTCACACGTAAAACAATATGACCACCGCGCCCTCCATTTCCACCATCTGGACCGCCACGGGCTACCCATTTTTCACGACGAAAGCTTGCACAACCCTCGCCGCCTTTACCGGCAACAAGTTTTAAAATAACCTGATCACAAAACATATTAAAAAGAATTACTCAAGCTCTGCCAATATAGAATCCAAAACTGATTCAAAAACTGAATAAGGTTGGGCTCCTTCTAATTTTTGGCCATTAATAAAGAAAGTTGGCGTTGCTCCAACTTCGTAAGACAAACCATCTAACAAATCATTTTGCACTTCATTAACTGATTCTGAACTTCCCAAACAAGCTTCAAACGCTTCTACATCCAAACCTAAATCAGCGGCATAAGTCACAAATAATTGATCAGCCTCAGCTGAACCAGACCACTCACTTAAATTTACAAAAATCACATCATGATATTCCCAAAAAGAATCTTGTTCATATGCACAATAAGCAGAAACCGAAGCTAATGGAGCCTGGGCATGAAAAGAAAGTGGATAATCTCGGTACACAAATTTAACTTTTCCGGTATCCACATAATTTGTTACTAAATCATCAAAAGTTTCTAAATGAAATCTTTGACAATAAGAACACTGATAATCACTAAATTCAATAATCTCAATCGGAGCATTCAAATCTCCTAAAACAGCATCATCGTCTGCTGAAACCTGAATAATTGAAGGTTCCTCTTCCTGTTCTTCCGGAACCTGAACTACTCCACCACCATCAGCCCCAACTTGTACTTCAATTACTTTGGCATTTTCTTCCGAATCAGCTGAATTCCCAAAAAGCGCAGCTGGATTTGCCTGTGCCATAAAATATCCCATTATAAAACCTGACAACAAAAAAGTTGCGAATTGCCAATGCTGAGGTGTTGTTTTAGCCATAATAAAAAATTAGAATTATTAGTTTATAAATTATTAAGTGTGCTTTGCACAATAGTTTTTACCATTCCTCCGTCTGCCTCTGCTCCAACTTTACCCATTACAGCTCCCATCACTTTACCCATATCATTCATCCCAGTTGCCCCAACTTGCTCGACAGTAGCCACTACAATTTCTCGAACTTGATCTTCCCCCATCGCTTCCGGTAAATATTCCTCTAAAATAGCTAATTCAGCCTGTTCTGGACCCACTAAATCATCACGTCCACCATCTGTGAATTGTTGAATCGAATCTTTCCTCTGTTTAGCCTCTTTTTTAAGAATTCTCATCCAATCATCATCTGTAGACTCAATTTTTTCTTTACCAGAAACCTCGAATTTCCCAACCGCACTTTTAAGCATACGGAGAGTTGAAACTTTTACTTCATCACGAGCTTTCATAGCTTCCATTAAGTCTGTTTGAATTTGTTCTTTTAAAGACATATAAAAAAGGGGATAAGTAGCTCATCGATAGTACCTATCCCCTTTCGAGAAGTCAATCTGTTAGGCAAAATACCCGTAATAAGTTAGACAAAGGCCAAACACTACCCATAAAAGAACCGCAAACACTAAAATCCCCTTATATTTCATTATGCTAGTAGCCCATTTAATCATAAGATCCGGAGCAAAAGCATAAAGAAGACCTTTTAGAAGAACTGACCAACCTAAAATAGTAATCACAAGAGGCCAACCCCACTCCCACACATTATGCGCGAGCACAAGCGCCATACCACCTAACATCATAAGCATAACTGAAACATGAATCATCCCTTTACTCTTACCAAAGTCTTTAATTAAATCCTCGAAAGTATTTATACGAAGAGCGTAAGCAAAACCAAGTAACACTAAAATCGGCCCGAGCAGTTGAGCCAAGTAAACTGAATTATCCATATTTTGGGAGGTTAAAAAAAATGGTAGTTTTATTCTACTTGAACATCCGCTTAGAACGCAAGTTTCGCTGGTACTTAAGCGCAAAACGATGAGCTTCGTCACGCAAACGCCTAAGCATCAACAAGGCTCCAGAATCCGGAGGCAAAATAATCGATTTCTTCTGACCCGTTACAAAAATCTCCTCTTCCTTTTTTGCTAAAGAAATCAAAGGAATTTTGAGTTTAGCTTTTTTAAGCGCCTTCTCAACCACTGCCAACTGACCTTTTCCACCATCAATCACTAATAACCCGGGTTTTTTGCTAAACGAAGCGTCTAAGCCGTCCTTAGTAAACCTGTAAACCATGATTATTAAAGGTTGAGCTGAACAAGACTTTTCCGTACACATCCGATGCTTATTTTGCATAATTTTGGGCACATCCTTAAGTTCATGAAAACCCATAGCCCCAAACCAATCAATTAACTTTTCTCGGCACGGCAGAGCATACAATTTCCCTTTTCTCTGCTTCTGAATCAAAGCCTCCACAATTTCACGTCCCAAACCATCTTTACGATGTTTTTCGTGAACCCAAAGTGAAGCAATTTCACTTGATTGTTCATCAACTGGCTTAAGCCTCCCAATCCCTACAATTTTCTTTTTCTTTTCCGCGATAATTATCTTGTGCTGATTTAAATCTTCAAAATCCAAATTCGCTTTTTTGAGAATTTTTTCAATTGCTTGAAGTTCTTTTTTCTTTGGTTTACGCAAATAATCTGGTGATTTTTTTAAATATTTAAGACGCCGTTCCAAAACTTCGGAAATAGCCTTAACATCATCGATTTTTTCCTGAACAGAACGTAATTTGAAATGACGGTAATCTGCTTTTTTAGGCAATCCTTTTTCAAAAACCACCATACTTCCCACAGTCTCAGTTCCCCCTAAGTGCGAAATATCATAACATTCCATTCGTCGTGGAATTTTCTTTAATTTCAAAACATCCTTTAATTCATTCAAAGAACCCTCTGGATCTAACCCCTCTCCAGCTTGCCACTTAATTTGTGAAGCTTTGGCAAAACTCTTGGCATTTTCTTCTGCCAAATCCAAAACTTTTTTATTCTTACCTTTTTTCGGAAAAACAAAAGCTACTTTATGATCTGTTAAAGACGAAACCCACTCCCCTACTAAATCTGAATTTGCAAACTCTTCCGGGATCAAAATTTCTTTTGGAAACGAAGCTGCTTTTTCATAATATTGTTTTAAAAATGACTCCAAAATTTCCGCATCATTCAATTCCGCCCCAGACTCAAAATCAACTCCCTTAAGCACAAAATTCTCCTGATTTACTAATTTCCCTTCTCTAAAAATAAACAAAACCACATACGCTGCCCCACCCTCAACCGCTAATCCAATCACATCCCGCGAAAGCTGATCCGGAGCACTAACTCGTTGCGTTGTTAAAATGCTTTCAATTGCTTGTAAACGATCTCTAAGCAAAGCCGCTTTTTCAAAATTCTTATCTTGCACAGCCGCCACCATTGCCTTTTTCAAATTCTTCTCAATTTCATCTGTTTTTCCTTCAAAAAATTGAATGATTTGATCAATTGCTTGCTGATATTCATCCTTGGAAACACTATGAACACAAGTCCCAAAACAACGTTTTTTATGATCCTTAACATCACGTGCTGTTTTATCCTTAAATTGAATAAAAAGTGGACAATGCCGATAAGGAAAAGCTTTTTTTAGAACATCTAAAATTTTCTTTAATTCCGAAACCGAGGTTTTGGGCCCAAAATATTTAGCTCCGTCTTTTTCCACTCTTCTCGTAATTACTACTCTGGGATAATCCTCCTTAATTGTCACTTTCAAATAAACATAATTTTTATCATCCTTCATCAAGATGTTGTACTTAGGTCTGAGTGACTTAATTAAGTTTGTTTCTAAGATTAAGGCCTCTAACTCAGAATCAACCACTGTAGTCTCAATATCCTTAGTGTTTTCAACCAGTTTCTGCAACCGAATTGACATGTTTTTTTGTTTGCGAAAATAAGACGAAACACGCTTTTTTAAATCAATAGCTTTGCCCACATAAATCACCTCTCCAGCCTGATCTAAAAATCGATAAACGCCTGGAGAATGCGGGACATGAGCAATAATAGACTTGAGTGATGACACGACTTAAGTATATCATCCCTATATGGACCCACAAGTAACAAGAACAAAATCCCTTTCTCAAGGGCAAAATCGGCCTTCACGCACTTATTCAAAAGTTAATTATCGACAAGCTGTGCTGGCCACCCTGGCTTATTTTGATCAATTCCAATATCCACTTACTCTTGAGGAGACCGAAAGGTTTCTTTTTCAATTAGAACCAGATCGCCATCACATTGAAATCACCTTAAAAGAAAGCCAATTAATCCAAGGACGAGGTTCCTATTACCAACTTTCACAGGAAGCTGATCATATTGCCGAACGACATTTAAGAGCTCTAGTCGCCAAAAGATTATGGAAAAGAATAAATCGTTTTCGAGTTATTTTTGGATTAGTCCCGTACTTAAAACTAGTCGCAGTTTGCAACAACTTAGCCCTTAGTAATAGTAAGCCTGGGAGTGACATTGATCTTTTTATTGTTACTAAACCTGGTCGTCTATTTATAAGCCGTTTGATTTTGACTGTTTGGCTGCAGCTACTAGGTGTTAGGCGTCATGGTTCCAAAATCGCAGGGCGTTTTTGTTTAAGTTTTTTTGTAACTGAAGAAAACCTTGATTTCAATTTTATAAAAAAAGAACCCCTCGATATTTACTTAGCCTACTGGTTTCAAACTTTACAACCCATTCAGGGCAACCGCGAAATTTACGAAAAATTACTTACCAAAAACAGTGATTGGCTCCAAAAAATATTTATGAGACCACTTCACCCAAACATGCATCGGTTTAAAGAAGCTCCTCTTTGGGCCCGCAGTTTACGTAGTCTTCAAGAAAAAATTCTAAACACTTCACTCGGTGATAAACTCGAAGAAAAATTAGAAAACTGGCAAATTACCAGAGCCCAGAAAAAAAGAGACTTAGTGGCTCGCGACAATCCTGATCACGGCATTATTATTTCGCGGCACATGCTTAAATTTCATAACGTTGATCGTCGTGAACTGTTCTACAAACGTTGGATCAAAACCCTAGAAGTACTCCTTAAATAACTATTTCTTTTTCTTTTCTTTACGAGCAGCTGTCCTTTTGCGGCCAGCTTTTTTGAAATTAATTTTTATACAAGTTCCATCAAAACCAAAACTCTCCCGAATTCGATTTTCCAGATACCGAACATAAGAAAAATGGAGTTTTTCGGGATGACGAACTTTAAACGTAAAAACCGGTGGATTAACCCCAGTTTGCTCAACCTTTAAAATTTCCGAACGCTTAACTCCTCTCCCTCCAGAAGGAACATGACCTTCAATCGTCTCATCCAACCAAAACTCTAAACTCTTAGGATCAACTTCGTAATGACGTTTTTCATAAATATCAGCCGCAACTTGCAAAACAGGAATTACATTAGTTCTTTTTGTGGCGGAAGTGAAAACCACTGGCGCCCAAGGAACAAAAGCCATTCTTTTTCGAAGTAAACCGGCAAAACGATGACGCATTTTATCCTGATCCTCAAAAGTGTCTATTTTATTTACAACCACTACTAATCCCGTTCCTTGCTCCAAAACAAACTCCACCACGTGCAAATCTTGCGCTCGCACTCCATCGCTACCATCAATCACTAAAACACAAATATCTGAATCTTCAATCGCCTGCAAACTTCGCAAAACACTATATTTTTCAATTCCTTTTTCAACTTTCCCACGTCGCCTAACTCCAGCCGTATCAATCAAAACAAATTGCTCATCCTCAAACTCAAATGGTGTTTCCACGGCATCACGCGTGGTTCCCGGAACATCAGACACAATAACCTTAGCTTTTCCAAAAAGAGCATTTATCAGAGAAGATTTTCCAACATTTGGACGGCCAACAAAAGAAATTCTTATTCCTTCAGTGACTTCTTTTTCGTCTGTTTCACTTAATAAATTCAATTTCCCTAGCTCATCCAAAGCATTATTCTTAAGCTTATCCAAGCCTGTTCCATGAATAGCCGAAATTGCCACTGGCTCACCAAATCCTAATTCATAAAAATTATAAGTTTTCTCTTCCAAACTCGAAACATGATCACATTTATTGGCTACCATCACACAAGCTTTCCCAGACTTACGCAAAAGATCCGCAGCATGAAAATCCGAAGCTGTTAAATCAGTGCGCACATCCACTACAAATATCACCAAATCCGCACCTTCAATTGCCGCTCTAGCCTGACTTTGGACGTCTTCTTCAATATCTCCATCAGATGTAATTTCTAATCCTCCAGTATCCACTAATAAAGCTTGTTGATCAAAAAAACTCACCCGATGCGACACCGTATCACGCGTAGTCCCCGAAATAACCGATTCAATAGCGTGTCTTTTTCCTACAAGACGATTAAAAAGGGATGATTTCCCAACATTTGGGCGGCCGACAATAGCTACCACTGGCAGCATCTTTAGTTATTGTGCTAAAAATAAGCGTAAGGATACTAACAAAGTTATGCATGATTTCCAAGAACATTACCAAAATTAGAAAAAAAATTGATCCAAACGTACAATTAATTGTGGTTACCAAAAACCGTACCCCAGAAGAAATTGAAGCTGCTATCCAGGCTGGGGCAACCATTATTGGTGAAAATCGCGTCCAAGAAGCGCGTGAAAAATTTCCTAAATTAAAATCCTCTGTCCAAAAACATTTTATTGGGCACCTTCAAACCAACAAAGTTAAATATGTAGTGCCTCTTTTTGACATGATCCAATCCGTAGACAGCCTTTATTTAGCTGAAAAAATCGACCAAATTGCCGCTAAACACAACAAAAAAATGCCCGTATTACTAGAGGTTAACATTGCTAATGATCCCCAAAAATACGGCTTCACCGAGCAAGAACTCCGCACCATCCTTCCCGAACTTCACACCCTTCCCAACCTGCAAATCAAAGGTTTAATGACAATTGTTCCTTATTTTGAGGATCCCGAAAAAGCCCGTCCCTATTTCCACCAAATGAAAAAACTCCAAACAGAATTAAATTTCCCCGAACTTTCCATGGGCATGAGCAATGATTATCAAATTGCCGCCCAAGAAGGCGCCACCATGGTCCGAATAGGAACAGCTATTTTTGCCTAAACCTCCAAAACAACATATACTTTTACAGAACTATTAAAACCTCCCAAAAATGATTAAACAAACTATTGCTTTTCTACTTTTACTAGGACTGTTATTGCCATCTGCTGCTATGGCGCAAAGCACATTACTTCCAGGGGCAGATGGACAATTAGAAGACGAAGGAATGTCAGAAACTATAAGCTTCGATGAACTAGGAGAACTATGGGATGCTTTAGACGTTGAAGATTATCAATGGTTTGAATCAACTTACGGAATAACTTCTGCCTGCGATTATTATTTTTATGAAGAATACGGCGACAATTTCATCTTTGTTTTCAAAGACAAATCATATTTTCAAGACAATGTAGCTCAACGCAATACCGTCCTGGCCTGCGCCATCCAATCCGGCCGAGTTAGCCTGTGGATGCTCCCCTATTTTGTCTCCTATATTGCCAACTTTTTCATAGCCATTGGGGGAACAATTAGTTTGCTCTTTGTGATTTTAGGAGGCTTTTGGTACATGGTTGGTGGAATCACTGATGATAAAGAGAAAGGCAAAAAAACTATTTATTACGCCCTAATTGGCATGGTCATAAGTCTATTAGCCTGGATTATTGTTAATGTTGTACAAGTTCAAGTATCTGGATAACACCCTAAATCATGAAAAAAAACGTTAAAAAATTCTTCAAAAAAACCAAAAAGCATGTTCGCAAATTTCGCGATACTGTCACTTCTTTTAAAGAGGAACAAAAAAAATCTAAAAGTCCTAAAAACCTTAAACCACCAACCAAAAAAGAACCTGATCACGTGGTGGTTGAATTTTCCTTAGGTAGCGTAGCCAAAGCAACCTTAGTTGTTATTGGGCTTTATTTATTAGTTCGTTTTATAGGCGAAGTTCAAGATGTAATTATTATTGTTTTTGTTTCGCTATTTTTAGCCGCTGCCTTTGATTCAATTGTTGATCAGCTTGAAAAAAAGAAAATACCGCGTTCAATCAGTGTAATTGGAATTTATTTGATTGCTTTTGCTGTTTTAACAGTCTTTATTTCCACTCTTATTCCCCTTTTAGCCAGTCAAACTCTAGAATTAGCCCACACAATCACTGATTTAGTCGCCAACATTACTAAGGAAGGCATAATTTGGAATTTACCATACGCTGAAAACTTTCAAACCACCTTACAAGAATTCATAGAAAACGCCGATCAGCAAGCTATTTTAAACAATTTACAAGCGGGATTAGAACAAATTGGAGCACAACTTCAAAACCTCGCTGGTAATACAATTGGCGCCATTATGGTGATTTTCAATGGTGTTTTTAATGCCATTTTAGTTCTTGTTCTCACTTTCTTTATTATTGTGGATGAAAAAGGTATCAACCACTTTTTTACTTCTCTTTTTCCCTCCAGACACACGCAGTACATTATTGCCAAAAGTGATGCCATTAAACAAAAAATTGGTTACTGGTTGCGCGGACAACTCAAATTAATGGTGGCCATGACTTTAATCACTTTTGTGGGACTCAAAATTCTCGGAATTGAATATGCTTTAACTTTAGCTATTTTAGCTGGATTAACCGAATTATTACCAGTTATTGGCCCTGTAATCGCTGCTATCCCCGCTTTATTAGTTGGACTCAATGTCTCCCCCATGACAGCGCTATGGGTGCTTATTTTGTATGTAATTATTCAACAATTAGAGGGCAACATTCTTGTACCTTTAATTATGAAAAAATCCGTAGGATTAAGCCCCATCATTATTATCATTGCCATGTTAATTGGGTTCCAATTCCTCGGGATCTTAGGAGTGATTATTGCGGTGCCAGTGGCTACAGCAATCTCAATCTTTATAAAAGATTACGCAGCTAAGGCAAAATAAAGGGTTTTGGGATGATTTAGAGTGGCCATAAATTGTTAGCGGTAATTACCGGAGCGCGGCTGGCTTGGTCTTTTGCGTAGCAAAAGCAGCCGCGCGAGGTCATAGGTGGGGTTTTTCGCTGGAAAAAACAACCACCGGTACCGATAATTGTTTAATGGTTACTCTTAAAATTATTCCAAAACCTTTAATGTCCTTTTAGCTGCCTTTTTCCAACTAAACTCTTTTACTCGCTGTAAACCCTTTTCACGATACTCCTCCACGGTTTCTAAACGCGTTAAACGTTCCATACCATCGGCAATTTGCACTGAATCATAGGGATCTACTAAAATCGCTGCTTCACCCGCTACCTCCGGCATGGACGAAACTTTTGAAGTTACTACTGGCGTTCCACAAGCCATCCCCTCTAAAACCGGAAAACCAAACCCCTCATAAGTAGAAACAAAAATTAATCCCTGCGCCATAGAATAAACCGCGGCCTTATCATTTTCATCAATAAATCCCGGAAAACGAATATCCGGATGATCTTTCAAAAAAACCTTCCCAAACATTTTCGGATCACTTCGACCAGCCATAATTAAACGATATGTTTCCAAAGGATGCATCCTCTGAAAAATCGAAAAAGCTTTCAATACATTTTCCAAATTTTTACGCGGCTCTAATGTTGAAAAAGTTAAAAAATAACGCTTTGGTAAGTTATATTTTTTGCGAACTTTTTCTAATTCAATTTTCTTTGTAACAGGTTTAAGATTACCTGGCAAAGCCTCTAAAATAACTTTTACTTTTTCTGAATCAATTTTATAAACTTCCTCCAATTCTCGTTTTGTAAATTCCGACACAGCAATTATTTTAGAACTAGTTTCAATTTCTTGAAATGGATTAACAATTTTAAACCACAAACGACTGCGCCAAGAAAAGTGCTGAGGAAAGCGCTCAAAAGCCAAATCATGAATTGTTGTCACCTTACGAACCCTCTCAGAAACAGGAGTGGGACGAGGATCTGGCACCCACATCACATCAATCTTCTGCCCAATCTTTTTCTCAATTAAATGATCAATTTTGGGCCATTTCAAAAATCGCCACATCACATGTAGCAATTTGTTTGGATATTTAGTTCGCACTACTTTTACTCTTCGTCCATCAAATTCTGGCAAAAACTTTTTACAATCCTTTTTGCAATTATAAAAAAGCACATAAGTATGTTCATCATCAACCACAAACATGGCTTTTAACAGAGAACGAATGTAATTCTCTACTCCACTAGTCCGACCATGCATCAAGGCACGAACATCAACTCCAATGCGCATTATTTAGACTTTAAAATATAATCACCAAACAACATTAACAAAGTTATAAAAACCACTCCCAACATTCCCCCAACAATCATATTCAAAGCATACTGCGGTGGAGTTTCAAACTCTGATATTGAACTCAAAACCAACACATAATCCGAATTCGTAACCTCGTTATAAATATCAATATCTTGATTAATAACTGTCAAAACCGCCTCTTTGGACTGCGCAACATCCGCTTCCATAGGCACTGTCATTGTCACTAATAAATTTTGTTTTTCCTGCTTACGAATGGC
Organism: Candidatus Peregrinibacteria bacterium; assembly: GCA_018659585.1. GTDB lineage: Bacteria > Patescibacteriota > Gracilibacteria > UBA1369 > UBA12473 > JABJMC01. The sequence goes on along the minus strand of JABJMC010000013.1, from coordinate 521 downwards.
TAATTGCACATCTGTCCCCGCTAATTCATCAATCCGAGTATCCAAAGCTGGATTAACCAACCAACCTTGAACTGTTTCCGTGAAATGATCCACTACATTATGACCATCACTAGTTACTAAATAAGCCGCTGGAATCGCATCTGGAATTTCCATTCCCATAGTAAGAAATATCAAACCACCTTTTTCTCCTTCATCAAAACGCCAAGTATAAGAAGCCCCTAACAAAGCTGTTAAAACAGTCACCATTAAAATCACCACCGCATGACGCCAAATAAAATTAAGAAATTCTCGAGGGTCCATAGAAATTTAAATTAAAAATATTAAAAATTAAGAAGAAAAATTATTTTGCCAAACTTCCCACTCCTTATCAATAAATCGCTCCAATTTCTCTTTAAACACGTCTACGTGAAACTTTTCCGCCTGCGCTCGCACTTTTTCGGGATTAAAATCCTTTTGCTCAAATTCATGAATAGCTCTTTTTAAACCATCTACTGTTTGTTGATGGAAAAATAAACCTGATT
>JABJMC010000012.1 GCA_018659585.1 Candidatus Peregrinibacteria bacterium | reverse complement strand
GTGATGTTGATTTTGAAAATGTTTCTAAAAAAGCAGCTTATTTAACTCCTGTCCCAGGAGGCTGCGGTCCTATGACAGTTGCTTGCCTCATGGAAAACGTGGTGGAGGCAGCTAAGCGCCTTAATAATCTTAAACCCTAATTATTATGTGTGGTGTTGTTGGTATCTATGGTCATGATTATGTCGCTCAAGAGCTCTATGACGCTCTTGTTACTTTGCAACACCGCGGCCAAGATGCAGCGGGAATGTATACCTATGATGGACGGACTTTTCACACCCGCAAGGACTTAGGTCTGGTGCGTGACATTTTTCATACCAGGCATATGAGAACTCTGTTGGGTTATGTTGGAATTGGTCATACCCGTTACTCAACTGTTGGTGGCGGCAAAGTCGAAGATGCTCAACCTTTTCTAGGACCAGCTCCGTTTGGAGTAATTTTGGCGCATAATGGGAATTTATTTAATGCTTACGAACTTAAAAAAGAAATCTTTGAAAAAGATCATCGGCTGGTTAATTCCAATTGCGATGCCGAGGTTTTACTTAATATGTTTACCAAATCACTTACTAAGCAAAACGCTGATAAATTAGAGCCTGAGCATATTTTTAAAGCCGTAAAAAGTGTTTTTAAACGTTCCAAAGGAGCTTACAGCACAGTGGCTTATATAGCGCGTCAGGGAATGGTGGCTTTCCGTGATCCACATGGAATTCGTCCGCTATTATTTGGACAACGAAAAAATGGTATGAAGATGGATTATATTTTTGCTTCTGAATCTGTAACTCTGGATATTTTGGGCTTTGAATTTGTACGTGATGTGGGCCCGGGTGAAGTTATTTTTATTGATGAAAAAACGCGTACAGTTCATTCCAAAATAATCACTAACAAAAAACATATTCCGTGTATTTTTGAGTACATTTATTTTGCGCGACCGGATTCAATGATGAATGACATTTCGGTTTATAAAAGTCGAGTGCGAATGGGAAGATCTCTGGCAAAAAAAATAGAAAAGATGAATTTGGATATTGATGTAATTATGCCAGTACCGGATTCATCTCGAACAGCTGCTTTGGCCATGGCTGAAAAAATGGATCTTAAATATAGCGAGGGCTTAGTGAAAAATCGTTATATTGGTCGAACTTTTATTATGCCTGGTCAAAAAATTCGCAAAAAATCCATTCGCTACAAATTGAATCCCATGCCCATTGAAATGAAGGGCAAGAAGATTTTGTTAGTTGATGACAGTATTGTACGAGGAAATACTTCGAAAAAAATCATTCAAATGGTACGTGAAGCAGGAGCGAAAAAAGTTTATTTTGCGTCCTACTCCCCTCCTGTTAAGAGACAATGTTTATACGGAGTTGATGTTCCTACTCGTGACGAACTTATTGCTAACGACAGTACCGTGGAGGAAATTCGAAAATACATTGATGCCGATGAACTAGTTTACCAAGGATTAAACGAAACTTTTAAAGCTTGTATTAAAGGAAACCCTGAGCTTAAGGATTTATGTATGGGCTGTTTTGATGGCGAATATAAAACCGGTGATGTAACTAAAGAAATACTGGAAAGGACTGCTGCTGAACGTTCCCAAGACAAAGAAGCTAGTGGGTGTGACCGCTTATCAGACGAATCTGATTTAATGGAAAACCCCAACCAGTTACCTCTTGTTTAATTTTTCTAACTCAATCCTATGAAAAAAGTGATTATTATTGGCAATGGAGCGCGCGAACACGCTCTTGCCGAAACTCTAAAAAGATCCTCTCAAGGTGTAGAAATCTTTACTTTTGGCGGAGCGAAAAACCCAGCTATGTTCGAGATGTCCACCGAGTATGAAATTGGCTCAGTAACAGATTTAAATCATATTAAAGAGTTTGCCGAGCGAGTGCGTCCAGATTTTGTAATTCCAGGACCTGAGGCGCCAATTGCGGTTGGTGTTTCGGACATGTTAGGCGAAATGGGAATCCCAAGTATCGCACCCATGGAAACTGTGGCACGTTTGGAATCTTCTAAATCCTTCACACGGGAGATTTTGAACAAATACAGTATTCCCGGAAATCCAAAATACAAAGTATTCACCTCCCCCACGGGACTACAAAAGTACATGGAGGGCGAACTTGAAGGAGAATTTGTAGTAAAAGCGGACGGATTAAAAGGTGGGAAAGGTGTGAAAGTTGTGGGTGATCATTTAGCTGATGCTGTCGAAGGCACCGCTTACGCAACTAAATGTATTGAAGACTCTGGACACGTGGTAGTAGAAGAGAAATTTGTGGGCCCTGAGTTTAGTTTAATGAGTTTTGCAGATGGGCAGACGGTGGCCGACATGGTTCCAGTTCAAGATCACAAACGAGCTTATGTTGGTGATAAGGGTCCAAACACCGGTGGCATGGGGTCCTACAGCGATGCCAACCATTTATTACCGTTTATTACGAAGGAAGACTTGGCAGTGGCGCATGATATTACGACGCAAGTGATGAATGCTCTGCGCGAAGATACGGGAACTAAGTTTGTCGGAATTATGTACGGCGGGTTTATTGTTACTAAAAACGGAGTTAAATTAATCGAATACAACGCCCGCTTTGGAGATCCGGAAGCTATGAATGTTTTACCAATTTTAAAAACTGATTTTGTGGATGTTTGTGAAGCCATGGCTCGTGGAGAGCTGGGCGGAATGCCGATCGAGTTCGAGAAAAAAGCCACTGTTTGTAAATACGTAGTCCCAGAAAGCTATCCTGATAAACCTGTAAAAGGTGAAAAAATCGAGGTCACTGATATTCCCGAGGGTGTAAAAACTTATTATGCCTCGGTTGATCAACGCGAAGATGGGCTTTATTTATCTGGATCCCGCGCGATTGCCTTTGTAGGAATTGGCGATACAATTGCGGAAGCTGAAAAACTTGCCCAAAGTGCGGTCACCAGCGTAAAAGGCCCGGTTTTCTTTCGGGAAGATATTGGGACCGAGGCCTTGATCGGTGAATACGTTAAGATGAGGGAGGATTTACGCGGCTAGTAAACCCCTAAAACCTTCATTCCCTTCACAATCTTGCGAACCGCATCTACGGCCTTTTTACCAGAACCCTTATTTGCATTACCCTCAAAATCTAAATAAAACAAATACTCCCCTAACTTGCGCGGGGCCGGACGTGATTCAATGTGACTTAAATTAACTCCGAGTTTATTAAAAATTTCAAAAATACTAAATAGACTTCCAGGTTTATCTTTTGAAAAGTAAAAAACAATCGATGTTTTGGGCTTTTTGGGTACTTTTTTGAGTGGTTTTTTGGAAATCACAACAAAACGAGTTTCGTTTTCGCCGTCGTTTTCAATATTCTTACCAATTACTTTAAATTTGTAATGTTTGGCCGCAACTAAATGTCCAATTGCGGCTGTATGTTTGTCATTGGTTTTTTGAACATGATCAAAAGCCGCGGCAGTACTATTGCTAGTAGCCCAAGTCGCGTTGGGGAATTCTTTTCGTAAAAACTTACCACACTGACTAAGGGCTTGGGGATGAGACATTACATTCTTAATATCAGCTTTTTTACCCCCCGGAAGAACAGCCATTTGATGATGAATTGGCACGGAAAATTCGCCAATAATATGAACATCTTTTTTAAAAAGAACATCCATGGTTTCACGAACATTACCCTGCAAACGATTTTCAATCGGCAGAACAGCCTCGTTAATTTTACCCTGGGCAACAGCCTTGGCTACGGCTGTGATATTAGTAAAGAAAACAATTTTGTTTTTTCGTTTACCGCGCCATGTTTCAGCGGCAATAGAACTAAAAGTAAGATTCGGCCCCAGGCTACCAATGCCATTTTTGGGGAATTCGGTGGGATTTTCGGTTTGCTTAACCTCTATCATTTGGTTAACCATATCGTCGGTGTCTTGGAAAGCTTGTTTACTAAAATCACTAAAATATTTTGTTCCGCTTTTGAAATATTTTGTAAAAGCATTTAAATCACCACTTTCAACAATTTTTACTAAATCTTTAACTGCTTTTTCGTAGGTTTTGAGTAATTTTGGATTGCGAGGATTTTGAATTTGAATGTTTCCATAAAGATTTGGATCCTGAGCTAAATGACGGGCTGCAACTTTAATTTTTAATCGTGAAATAGGGCTAGCTAACGGGAGAAGATCAGTAAGTTTGGGATTTAAATCACTCAAAGTTTTTCCTAGCGCAAACTCTGAAAAATGGATCAAAGCCTGCACAAAAGACATCATTTCGTCGTGCTTTTTGGCAGTCAGTCGAATTAAGTTAAGTCCCCCCTTTTTTTGAAAAGTTTCTTTAAACCACGGGAGCCATTTGCCAGCACGGGCAGGGCAAAAAAGCATGGTTTGACCGGGCCCAAAAGTAGTCTCATTACACATCGGATGCGCCCCAATTACCGCGGCTTTGCTCTTTAACATAGCATGAACTGGGATTTGTTTAACAGATGTAAGATCCATTAAAAGAGCGCCTTTTTTAACATGTGGCGCAATTTCGTTGATGATTTTTTCTGTTAAATCAATAGGCACGGATACAATTATCACATCTGATTTTTTGGCTAACTCACGGTTAGACAATTTGGTGCGACGGTCTGAGATGAGAATCTTGTGGCCCTGCGCTTCTAAAGATTTAGCGAAGGCTTGGCCCATGCGGCCCTTGCCTCCAACTATCCCGATGGTTTTTGACATTATTTCTTCTTCTTAGTAGTAGTTTTTTTCTTAGTTGGGGTTTTCTTCTTGGCCGGGGCCTTCTTTTTAGTGGTAGTCTTCTTTTTTGGCGCGACTTTCTTTTTAGGGGCTGTTTTCTTCTTAGTTACTTTTTTTATCGCTTTTTTGGCCTTTTTGACAACGGGCTTGGCTTTTTTGACTACTCTCTTGGCTTTTTTAACGCCTTTTTTGGCTACTTGTTCAACTTCTTCAATGTATTTTTTCTTTTCTTTAGCATATTTAGTGGCCGCTTTTTTAAGAAGATCGGCTTTTTTGTGGGCTTCTTCGACCCATTCGTCGAGATCAACAGCACCTTTAGATAACTCCTCTACAGTATCGGTAGTTTTTTGCCAAAATTGTTTGGCTTCTTCGCTTTTGGCTACATCTTGAGCCATATCAGCGATGTCATCGGCCATTTGAGATAAATCTTTGGCTACTGCTTTATGTCCAAATCCGCCAGATTTGCGTTCTTTAGCAATTTTCTCGCGGAGCTTTTTTCCTTTAGTAGGAGCGAATAACATGCCGGTAACAGCTCCGGCAGCGACTCCTAATAGGAGTGAAATTTTTCCTTTTCCAGCCATTTTAAGGGAGGTTAATGATCTGAATTTCAGTATAGCACCCTCTCTAAAAATCGGAAGTTAAAATATTTGTTTGACTTATAGGTGAGGTTTCCCTAGTATTTGGGAGCTATTTTTGAACAAAATCTTATGCCGATCATTCAATCCGCTAAAAAACAGATGAGAGTTTCTCGAAAGAAACAACAACGCAATTACCGTATGCGAGATAAACTTAAAGATTCTCTTAAAGATGTCATTGCTGCTGTTAAAGGTGGCAAAAAACCTGAGGCTGAAAAAGCAATGCAGGCTGCTTATAAGGCTATCGACACAGCTTCAAAAAAGAACATTATTCACAAAAATAATGCTAATCGTAAAAAAGCAGGTGTTGCTAAAATGGTAGCAAACATTGATAAAGTTGCGGCTGCAGCTCCAGCTAAGAAAAAAGGGGCTAAAAAGGCAGCTCCTAAGAAAGCTGCCAAAAAAGTTGAGGAGCCAAAAGCTGAGGCTAAAGAGGAGAAAAAGGAAGAGGAGAAGGCAGAATAAATTTAGTTTATGAAAAAAGCTTACCTCATAATTATCCCGATTATTGCGATATTAATCGGTATTTTTATATTTTTTATGAATCAAAATAATGTTTCCCTTCAAGTATCTTTGGACGCAGATATATCTCCTCTTATTAATGATGTTTATATCATTGGCAACCTAGAAGTAATCAATGGGGACATTGAAATATCTGAAGGAGCTAAGTTGATGCTTTTAGACCCTTTTCCAGGTGAAAAACCGGCACTTGAACACCCTGAAATAGTAGTTGGTGATATGTTTTATGAGCTTACGGTGAAGAATATATTTATCCCTGAGAATGAGGTGGTTAAGGAAAAATATGGAGGCTATATTTGGTTTAGTGATGAGGGAGGCTATCCAATCCTAAAAATAAAATAGTTTTCTTGGTCTTTTTTGGTTGTTCAAGTACAATTTGGCCAGTTCTTTGTAAATGTGGGCCCGTAGCTCAGTGGTTAGAGCAGTCGGCTTAACGATGTATCTGTGCTAAGTCTAAATGGCGGTTGTGATGTTCGGCGTGGCAATTATGACAAAGTAAAATGCATTTTTTTATTTCACTTTCTATTCGAGATTTTTTTCTATTTGAAAGTGCTCGCATATCGAGTCTGAATTCTTTTAATTCTCTCTTCATGTGATGAAAAACAAGTGCTGCTAGATTCTTGTTATAACCGCAAAGACAACACTTACCACCCATTCTTTCAATAAGTTCCAATTTTCTACGCAATCCGCGAGCTTGTTGAGCACCATAACTTTGATGCGCCTTATTTTTACATTTAAGGCTGCAGTAAAAAATCTGTTTGCCTTTGAGGCGCTTATTACAGATTTTGCAGCTTATGATCTCTTTCATAAGCTGATTGTATCTAGATATGTATAGAAACACCAGGGCTGCTAGCGGGGTGACCTGCTAGTGATCATCTGTCAAATTCGGGGAAACCTAAGTCTTAAAAAGATACGGCAATCCCGAGCCAAGCCTCAGATAAGAGGAAGGTGTAGAGACTAGACGGCAGACATCTCGAGAGAGATGAAGGGATAGTCCAGCTTACAAACTCGAAAGAGGTCATGAAAGTGATAGTTAAGAAGCATAACCGATTTGTCGCTGGTTCAAATCCAGCCGGGCCCACCATTTAGGATTTTAGGGTCGTTTAGCATGCTCATGAATGGCTCTTTTAGGCTTACTGTAGCCACTTGAGAGCCGTCTATTACTAGGTTCAAAAACAAATTCTGCGCAATGTCATCTTTTTGAGCTCCTGTCCCGTGTTTTAGGCTTGTAGAAAGGGTTTTTAGGGTGTTCAAAAGCTTTTTAAAGTCCATCGGCTTTAATTCTTTTAGCTGACGATCTACTTTTTTAATTAAGTCCTGACATTTTTTAATACCACTCTCGTAACTGGCCTTATTTTTCTCATAAACTTCTTTTTCTTTCTCATCTAGATCTTTTTTTCTAAACATCCACTGCTCAATAAGCTCTTCTATTTCTTGATCTAACACCTTTAACCGTTTTGCGTAAAAGCTTTTTTCCTTATATAAATTTTGCTTAATTTTAAATGACTCTTTTTTTGTGGCCTGTAAGTATTTCTCGTATTCTTTTTCAGTAAGCTTAAAATTAGACAATATTTTACCCATAACTCGAATAACCTCTTGAGCTCTAATGCTACTAGAACCTGTGCATTCTTTGTTATAGCACCAATATGTAAGATATCGCCCACCTCCTCCCTTGGGAGCTCCAGCAGTTAAATTACGGCCACAATGCTTACAAATTAAGAGCCCTCTGAATGGGAATGAATGTTTCCTCCTTTTCCTTCTGATATCTGCGATGCTTTGAATGGATAAAAACTCATCCTCTGTTACAACCGGCGTAAAATCACATACTTCTAGTAAATTTTGCGCCTCTCCCCCTTGAACTAGCAACCCATAGTAAAATGGATCATTAAACATGCTGGAAAGCTTCTGTGCAGACATTAGTTGATTTTTCTTGGCACGTAACCCTTTCTTCTTCTTAATAACACGCTTGTAACCAGCTTCATTCATAAAATTAACGATTTTTTCAAGATTAACTTTATCAATTCTCATTTCCCAGGCTTTTCTAACTATCTCAAACATTGTGAGCTCCCCAACTACCTTGCTCTCATCAGGCTCGTAATAACCAGTTAAATTACTCCTGCAATATCCTGGTTTAAACTGCCCTGCAGATTTCCCTTCCTTCAATGATCTTTGTAAAGCTCTTCTAACATCAACCGATAATTTATCCGAGTACTGCTTGGACATCACAAAAGTAATCCCAAGTGCTACCTTGCCATTGTAATCGTTCACGTAATGCATTGAGGCAAACTTCAAATCTACTAGGTACCCTTCATCTAATAGGTCAATTATTTCTCCAGCTTCTTTCATGTTGCGAGCTAATCGATCTGGATGCCATGCTATTAGTCCATCTATTTTACGAGCCCTAATATCCTTGAGCAGTTGTGTAAACCTTGGCCTCTTACTGGCTCTTTTAGCGGACCGCTCTTCCTCAATAACTTTAACTAAATTTAGCTTGTATCTATCGACTAATTCCTGACACTCAATTAGTTGATCTTCAATAGACCTAACCTGTTTCTGGGGATCATCATTAGATTTCCGCACGTAAATTGCATAGTTTTTAGCTTTTTCCTCATTTTCTGGGTCGTAGAACATTAATCTTGATACTTAACTAGTAATTTTCTTGCTTCAGCGCAGAGATCAATCTGGTGCTCTTCTTCTGGTAATGATTTGAGGCACTCTCCCACCGAATCCACACAAAACTTAAAATACCTAAAACGCACGTTAGGATTCTCGCTATTAAGGCCTTCTCTTAACGTCCCAGACAACTCTTCCATACTCAACCCCGCGTGGTCCATTAAAGCCATGTAGAACTCGTTATATTTGGTTATATTGCGGTGAGCGGACACCCTACACGATCTCTCCGAATAACCTGCTCTACGGGCTGCTTCTGCCAAGCTAGTGCTAGTAAGTAACTCCTGGAAAAATAATCGTTGTTTTGTAGTCATAAATAATCAGTAACTTTAGTATATTTTATCATGAAATCAACCTTCTCGGCCAACAGATAGTAAGGTATAATCTTTTTGTCGTTCACTTTATTTTTTGAAATCCAAAAAACTTTCTACGTCTGTTCAGCTGCAAGTTGGGGCAACCTGCCCCTGCCAGCTGAACGATCCTTTTGGAGAGTGAAGTGGACGACCAGGCCAGGTTGTCCCTTTTGTTTTCTAATTAAATACCTATGGACACTAAAAAATGCAAAAAATGCGCTGAAGAAATCAAAAAAGAAGCTAAACAATGTAAACATTGTGGAACCAAACAAGGTATAGGACCTTGCGGAGTATGCGGTATTATTTTTGGATTATTTATTCTATTTGTAATTACAGGTGGAGGTAATTCTACTCAAAAAAACATTACCACTAAAGTAGATAACGGAAAAAACGATGGGTCTTATGCTGTAGTTTGCGCACAAAATGAAGTAGAAAAATCACTAAAATCACCATCAACAGCCGATTTCCCATGGGGTATACAAGGAACGCCATTAGGGAATGATAAATATTTGGTGAGTAGTTATGTAGATGCTGAAAATAGTTTTGGAGCCGAGATACGTACTTATTTTGTATGTAATGTAACTGTAATAGATACAAAAAGTTTTAAATGCCAAACTGAATGTGCTTTCTAATAAACCTGCGTCATGAAACTATCTAAAGAAGCTATTCAAGAATTTCAACTTATATATTCAAATAAATTTGGTGAAAATATAGAATATGAAGAAGCAGAAGAAATGGGAACAAATCTTATACATTTATTTCAAATTTTAATGAAAATTGATTTAAATCTCAAATAAGATATCGAATAATTTATAACCAAATAGTTTGAATTATCAGATTCTTAAAAATGACCAAAAGTTAAAGTCAATTCTTGATTAAAAGTGCTTTAACTATCGGACATTCAAAACACCTAAAACCCTAAATATTTTTAACTATTCTAAAAGCTAGTATTTCTCCCTTATCAATTATATCTAGGATATTAATTTCTTGAGACAACACCTCTTTATTTGTAAATTCTAACATTCTGATACCTAAAAACATTAATAGATATGAAGATCTTTTTAAATGACTTTCTCTGTCTTTAAACATATCCATTAACAAAAACATATTACCATGAATATATTCTGAAAGATCTGAATGGATTAACTTAATTCTTTCTTTATTATCATTTTCTTTTGAAGAAAAGGAATAAATTGGGTGTAAGTATTTTTCTTTTTTTCTTTTAATAACTTGATCATTTTCTTTAAATAAAGATTTACATTCATTTCTGTCTGTTTTAAATCCATTATCAGCAATTTTTTCAAATTTTTCTCTTTCCTTATCATCAATCAGTTGGTTATTTAAAGATTTATATTTTTTTAATATATAACCTTGTTGGCCTCTCTGTAGAGTATGAGCGTACTTTAAAAGATAATATTTCGTAGCAATATCTCTTTTAAATTGATCCTCCATAAGATACAAATTCAATATTCTATTAGTGAAAACCTCTAATAAACTCCTTATTGCGAATTGAGATAATGGATTACTTAAATCGTTAGAAATCATTTCAAATAATTTCCAAAAATTATCCATAAAAAAATATCTCAAAATTTTCCAATCAACTAAAGTTTCTTCTGGCAACCAGACTATGTCTTTTTTAATAAAATTTTTGTGTTCCAAAATTGGTTCATGCTCTTCTTTTTTTAGGCTTTCTAATTGTTTTTCCCCTATTTCATGTATTTTTTGAAGAAAACTCTTAACTTCATTAACGTCCCATTTAAATGAATTACTTAAGCTTTTGTTCAAATCCTTATAAGTTAAGATGATTTTTCATTAAACTTAACCCACTCGCCATTGGCATCTTGCATGCCTTCAACGTTCTCTTTATTCTGTTGGTCCACTTGTGAAGCCGTGTGAACTACTTTAAGTAAATTTGAACCAGGATTGTCATTTTTTGAATTTGGATCAGCCATATGATGGATTATTACAGTGCTAATATACCACATTTGAGCTGTAATGTGTGATATTTCTTAATTTATACTCCTTACTTGTAACAGGTGTAACTTGCGTGTAAAATCTAGCTGGGACTGGGTGTTTAAACAAGCTCTTAATAAATAGTTCAAAATCCAAGGCAACAGGCCCACCATTCTAAAAAACCGCCTTGACTTATGTCAAGAATTTTTGCATACTTCTCATCTTAGATTCCACCCTGATTCTATATCTTTACAATTATAATTATGGTGGATGTACAAACATATACATATACAGGTCCAGACCGTCGTGAAACTCCTCGTAATGGTGAAATAACAGAAGAAAATATGCAGGGAGCGCTTGAGCGCGTTTTAGGTCAAACTAGATTTACAGAAGGTGATCGTATGCGGGAAGAAATTATGAAAAAACTTAACCGAGGTCTTAACGCAGATGTCACTGCAGAAGAACTAGAAGCTGCTGAAGAACAAGACTCAAGATTAGCCATTTTAAAGGCTGATTTTGACAAAGGCCCTAAACAAATAAATAGAGATGGCACTATCGCTGAAGGAAGACCTCTTAACCTTACTTGGTCTGAAGTTAAAGCGCGCTTATTAAAACATTCTTCTGTAAATCCTGAAAAAACATTCCTGGAATTAGCAGCGGAAATGCAAAGCGGTGGCGAATTTTTTGGTGTTGATGCGGCTGGAAATCTTTTAATAAAAGATCGCGGTAATATTCCTGTAATGTACGGTAGAAACTCAACTAACAACGTTGTGAAAATTTATGATCGCGATGAAGATTTGATGGATTCTGTACGGGCAGCTTATGATGGAGAGGGTGATTGGGCTGATTATTCAAAAATTCATGATGAAGTTTATGGACAATACGGACTTAATAGCAAACCGTCTAATTATGAGATGTTCCCATATAGCGGGACCATCATGCCATCTTCGGAAGTTTTAGCGGCAGAAGCTTTTATGGATGCTCCGTTTGTAGCAAAAGAATTGTCATCACATCTTGATTGTGGGAGCTATTATTCAAACGTTGAAGATTCTATGGATGTAAATATTATTTGTGGTAATGGAGAAAGGTCTTATATTAGTTATAATCCCGCAGAGGCATCTGGGGAGGAGTATGGGGTAATACGTTTATTGAGAGTTCAATAGTTCTAAAACTATCCAGCCGGGCCCACCAAAGATTGACATAATGTATTTATTGTGTTATTTTTTGGTGCAAACTTAATAAATAGTACTCCATGGACGCAGCTTCTCATGCTCCGTCCGCCCCATCTAGATTAGTCCCCACAAAAGAAGTAGATCCTCATAATGAGGTTTTGGACTTTTGGGTTGAAACACTTGGGGAAAAGGCGGGGGCAATTGTGATTCGTTTTGATGGTCATTCGGATACATGTGATGATATTCCTATAAAAACGCCAGACCAAAGTTGGTCTGAATATGCTCAGAATTCTTGTGGCATAGAAAACTTTATGACCGCAGCCGTACATTATAATGTTGTTAGTTTAATTTACTGGTATAACCCACGAAATAGTAAAGTATATATATATCGAGATTCCACTACAACTGTAGTTGATGGCAAAATAAAATGGGTCGATGAAGGTCTGGGATTTTTGACAATTGAAGAAGCCATTGATGAGATCCGAGCTTTAGCGCGCGAAAATGATTTCCCTTTTATTGTAGATACGGATTTTGATACTTTTTTATGTATAACTGATAATTGTTCGCTCTGGCGTGAAGAGGACCAAATAGCTCGCCGGGCAACGCAAGTGAGTAATTTTTTGACGGAGATTGATGTGGAAGCCGATTGTATTACTTCAGCTTTATCAGTCACCCCTGAACTTACACCCGAAAAACACGTGCCCAAAATAAGAGAAAAGGTTAGAGAATTAGAGGAGCTTGTGATTTAAGAGCGTTATGTGCCTAAAACCATCCACTTGGCTCCATCGTGCTTGACATTTTTGATTTATTCATTATAATGTTCTCCTTTCACCCTAAGGAACATTACTATTAATCCTATAGGGTGAACTTAGATTCAGCACAATTACGGCAAGAATACGATCAATCTGAACCAGCAGCTCTAACTGCGACTTCGTCTGATTTAAATATCAACAGTCCTTTTCAAATACGCCAAGATAAGCTTAAAAATGTTTATTTAATTACACTGGGAGGATTTATTGACGTTTTGGAAAAAGAAGGTTCATTAAAGCCTTCCGCTATTGATAGATTGAATACAGCTTTAGTAAAGACTACCAACAGAGAAATAGATTTAAGCACTTGTACGGAAGATGAGTATTTAGTTTTTTTGACTTCTTGCTATGCGGATTATGGTAAAGTTTTACTAAAAGTATTAGAAGGAATAGATGAGGGGTATCGAGGGGACGTTCTTTTTCGTTTTGATCTTATCTTAAGAGATGCTGCCGAAGACTTAGGTAAGGATAATACTAATGCTTTTAAGATTTTGTTTAATACTATCCTTAGCCTCCAAGAAAAACCTCAAGAAGAGAAATTAGCTTCCGTTATATGTGATATTCGCATTGAACTTGTAAAATCAGACTCTGCTGGGAATCAACTGCCGCCTATTCGAGGTTCAGAAACTAGCTCTGAACCGAGTTTTGAGCGTTTAGACAGAGCGGCTGACCTAGTGGACATGGATGAATTAGTTGGTAGAAAAAGTAGTGGCAAACTAGGCGTTCTTTAAATTTCCCCCTTGCCCCCTCCCTCACAAACCGCTAAATTGAGCTGGATAAATTTCTTAACCCTCCTTTTTAAATGCAGGAAGATAAAATTATTCTGATTCTTCAGGAATTAGCCAAAGTTCGTGAAGGTCTAAAAGAAGTAAAAAAAGATCTAAAACGTGAAGAAAAAATTGATGATGAACAGTATCAAACTATGAAAAAAACCGCCAAAGAAATGCGGGCGCAAATCAAGGATTTTGAAACTGACTGGAAGGCAGAGTTAAACAAAGACGGCGACTATCAAAAACTGGTTGAGATGAAAGTAGAAAAAGAGGAAGAAGCAGCGAATTTGGTGGCCGAGATGTATCACATCATAAAAAAACTCCCCCAGAAAGCTTGGGAAACCAATATGGATACGGAAAATGGCCCAGTTAGGGTACAAGTTGAGCCTGATATGCGGGTTTTTGTGAATGGAAAAGAGGAAAAAAAGCGGGCTTAAGTTGGTAATTTAGGTTGGTGATCTAGCTACTAAAAAGGCCCCAGTTTTTCCAAAACGCGCAGATTTGACATATTTTAGGCGTAAAAATTTAAAATAAAATTCAACCTGAATGTTTGTGCCCGGGCACAAACTCTTCTCTGTTAAATTAAACCATAAAAGTATCTGCTAT
>JABJMC010000011.1 GCA_018659585.1 Candidatus Peregrinibacteria bacterium | reverse complement strand
TAGCATTCTTCCAGATCAAAAACATCATACCGTCGTTTTGGTAAATGCAGCCCTAACATCACTTTTTCTTCTTCCATTCCAAAACTAAATTCCATCTTATTTCGATAATGCCACGGCTTTGCACATCCCAAAATTTCCCGCACTTCATCTCCAGAAAATCCACCCAAATGCTGCAAAGTTTCGCGTACTTGTTCCTCTTTAAACTTCAACTGTTCTTCATACGGCAAAAACTGCCAAACACACCCGCCACATTTCTCAAAATGCTTACATTTTGGCGCCACTCGGAGATCCGACGACTCCAACACTTTTACCAATCTCGCCTCCAGTCTTTTGGGTTTAATCTTTGTCAACGACGCCTCTACCGTATCTCCTGGGACCACATGATTCACAAAACACACCCGCCCTTCCCATTTCCCAATTCCCTGGCCTCCTAAGGCTAGCTTTTCGATTTTCAAAGTGATGATTTCTCCTTTTTTAAGTTGCATATGATAGGTTAAGCCATCTAAGATAAGTGCATGAAGATTACCATTATTCAAGTCGGGAAAACAAAGGAATCGTCTTATCAAGAAATTGAGCAGGAATTTCTTAAACGTCTTGGCCCCTATTGCGACCTCCAAACCATCACTATTAAAACCTCTGATCAAAAGACTGAAAATCAGCAAATCCAACAAAAAATTCCCAAAGATCAAGTCGTCATCGCTTTAGACGGTCGCGGCCATCAACTCACCTCCAAGCAGTGCGCCCAGGCCTTAGAACGATACCGCGATTTAGAAGGTGGGAAAATCACTTTTCTTATTGGCGGCCCTCATGGCCTCACCCGCGAAACCCTGGCCAAAACAAAGTTCGTTTTGTCATTCTCCAAAATGACTTTCACCCATCAAATGGTTCGCTTATTCTTACTCGAACAACTCTACCGCAGCTTTATGATTTTAGCTGGGAAAAGTTATCATTATTAATTGCCGCGAATTTCTTCTAAACAATCTGCCCAGTCCCATCCAATATCTGGATCGCTGGCAAATTCATCAAACGTGGCCCGATCATAACAAGGGCCATAATTGAAAATAAAAGCTGGTTCAGCCTCATCATCTGGGCCTGGAATTACAGTATCTAAATTAAGTCGGGTGTCATCAAATATGATTGAAACTGTTTGGTCAGATCCGAAATTAAAATTGGGTTCTTTGTAGCCAAAAAAATGATAGGGCTCAGTATGCCATCCATAAACATCTTCTGGCTGAAAAACATCCCAAACAATATCTATTCCTTCCGCATAGTTTCTAGTTTGATGCTCTGCGACTTCATCCCAAACTGAGGGGTTATCCAGAGCCGTCACTAAATTGCCACATAAGGAACCAGAACCTTTTTCAGATTCTGCCACCTCCTGCATAGAATTAAATGGCCTAGAAATTATAAATTCACTTTTACCATTAGGGTTTTCTTCCGCATCTCCTTGAAAATCATAAAAAGGGTAAGTTTCAAACCAGGCGTCTTTATAAGGAGATTCTCCATGACGTTTAAGCATTTCTTCTCTTTGAACAAGGTCTGCTGCCTGTTGACCAGAAACAAAAACCGTAGAGTAGCCAGTTCCGTGACACTCAAAACTAGGAAAATCTGTATCCGTACAAACTTCCCCCATAAAACCAACTGCATAGGCCCGGGGGGTGCCATCTTCCGCATAGGAAGTAAATAGCACTTGCTGCGGAACATAATCCAAAGTCGAAGCTTGCGCCCCCACTGTTTCCACCGCAATTAGTCCACCGGCATGAGTTTTTGCGCAGTCTACTAGTTCTGCAGTCGCTTCTTTTTGCGTTGTCTCTTCATCTTCTTCGTCTAAAAAACGAGTCACAATGCGCCGTCCAAAAAAACCACGATGTCTATCGGGATCATCTGAAGGAGGCTCAGCCAATGGGGAATCAAGTGAAAAGCCACTGCTTTGTTGAAAATGATCGCCAGTATCACATTCCACGGCAGTTACGGCCACAGCCGCTCCAACAATACAAGCCGCTGGCCAACGCCAATCAAGCTTTCTTGAACTCCGATCTTCTGGGGCGGAAGATGGTTTTAAAGTCATATTGTAAATCTATGTTTGGAGAACATGAAAACATAAAACAGCAAAAAAGTCAAGGAGTTCCTGGGACGTTCATTTTGCTCTACAATAACCTCATGAAAAATCTTCTCCAACTCGCCCTTTCCGCCTTCTTCCTATTTGCCATTACCCTGGCTGGGGATGGGTTTATTCAAAAATGGGCTGAGCTCCCTACCGCAATCCTCGATTTCCGCGATCAATTCACAACTGAATCCAAAATTCGCGATTATCAACCTGTTGAAATAGTCGCTTTTGGAGATTTAATGTTAGGACGTTATGTGTGGGTTTTGATGCAGCAGAATGGACATGATTATCCTTTTGAGTTTTTTCCCGAGTTGATCGCCACAATGAATCCAGACCCAGACTTTTTGATGGCTAATCTTGAGGGTCCCATTTCTGATTCTGCTTACGTAAATCCCGGCACTGCCATGGTTTTTAATTTTCGCCCCGAAATTATTGAAACACTTCAAAAATATAATTTTAATCTGTTAAATCTAGCTAATAATCACGCTTACGATATGGGCCAGTACGGAGTTGATCAAACCCGCACTCGTTTAGCCGAAGCCGGGATTCATTATTTTGGCGACGCTCGCACCATCCGTACCGAAACCACTTGGCTCACCGAAGTAGATGACGTCACACTTGCCTTTGTTGGGTTAAATGACACGGTCCAAGATTATCTGGATTATGAGGCCACCACAAAACTTATCGCCGACCTTGAGTCGCAGGCTGATTTCACCATAGTTTCCATTCATTGGGGCGAAGAATATCGCACTAAACCCACCGAAGAACAGGTTCAACAAGCCCACGCTTTTGTGGACGCTG
>JABJMC010000010.1 GCA_018659585.1 Candidatus Peregrinibacteria bacterium | reverse complement strand
GTTGATACTGTTACTTCTGGAGGAGATGAAAAAGTGGTGTCTTACAATGTTGATTTTTATGAAGATTGGGAGCCTGGTTCTACGGCTGAGTATTGGGATATTACTTCCGGAATGATTACTGCTTTAAGAGGTCTGAAAAACCGTTATCTCCCCTTGGATCCAACCTTTAAATACCGATTAATTGACGAAAATGAGCAGGGATTAGTTTTACGTTCTAACAAAAAATCACCAGTTATTACTGTAATGGGGCGCTCTTACGAATTAACTGTTCTTACAGAGTTTCCTTTTATGTTTGCTTATGATCTTAAAAATTGTGCCATTGATGATCAAAACCGTCATAACGTTGATACTGCTCGCGCAAAAACTAATATTCAGAGGATTTTAGGAAAAGTTAGTGATCCACAAATTTTTATAGCTTTAATGAGGGCTAGTTTAGATGGTAAAAAATATGAAGAATTAGCTTTGGGAGGAATGGTGTTTGCTTCGTCTGTTTTTATGGAAGCCGCTCAGCAAGTTTACGGCATCACAAACCAAGACCTTCAAGAAAGAAAAGTTTTTAGAATGGATATGTCTACTTTCGACGAACGCTCTTTATTAGAAGAGAAGGGTTATAAACCGATAGATTGCCGAAGATCTAAATTTTTGGAAGAAACATTTAAATATATGCAAGTTCCCAATCAAAAAGATTTAGTAGCAAGGATTTCTCGTGATTATCAAGGCGATGAATTAACTGCTTATGAAGGTGAGAATTTTGCTTCTGTTGCTTGTCGAGCGGTTATGCTTATTAATCATCTTCCAATTGAGCAACGAGATTTAAGAGTCGTTTGTACAGGCGGCGAGGAATTAAGTTACGAAGATTTTTTGAGCATGCGAAAACCACCAAGCTTACCTAAATATTTTGTAGTTAGAGCCGATGATTTCTATTTTGATGATCCTAGTATTTTTGGATCATTAGTAGCTGCCTCGGCCAAAGCTGGGGTCAAAGCTGGCATTGCCAATGATGATTATGAATTAACAGGTATGGAAAAAAGCTACGAACGAGCGGTTGCCAAAATGTATTCTTGGCCCGGCATGGAAAATGAAGATTTTGAATTCCGCTTAGAAATAACTGAAAGAACTCAAATTAAGTTATTACGCCGTTTACGAGAATATTCATTAAATTTAGATCCTGATTATGAACCATACGAACGGACTCCATATGGAGATATTGTTCGGTTAGATGGAGAAAACGCTGTTTATGAGCGCGGTGTTCTTAACACCGGGTCAACAAGAAAACATTTAGTTATGAGTTACAATTTAAACGATGATATTGGAGAAAAATTAAATCACCAAGTAGGCCCTATTATTGGCGCTAGTGCGGACCCAGAAGTGCCAAGAGCTGTTTTGAAAGCAGCTAAAGGCGATCCCCAAAAGTTTTTCTGTGAATTTGGCTGCCATCGATCAGATCACCCCGAATTATGGGCGCAAGCTTTTAAAGAAACTTTTGGCGAAAAAGCCGCTGTGTTGGATTTTCCTGACACTCTTAATGCCAATCAACAACAGAATGCCGTAAAAGTAGCTGAAGTCTCTGGGATTCCAATGATTAAAGTTCATTCTAATCTTAGAAATTTATTAATGAGCTGTGGTGTTAAAGGAGTTTTTGAAGCAGTTCAAGGTGTTGAAATTCAAGAACACACACCAACCCCTATGCAAGCAGTATTATGTTCTTTGAGTGATGTGGTAGAAGAAGCGATTTTTCAAGCTATGCCCCAAGGGTGTATTTCAGGAAAACTCCCAATTAAAGTAGTTCGGTCAGTTGAAAATAGCAGTGAAGATGAACTTCATTCCAGCGGATTTCACTATATGGATCCCGTTGATTATTACAATCCAGTTCTTTATCTTTATGAGGATTTATTTCAAGGCGAAAACATCCCACAATTAGTGGAAATTTTATGTAATTCAATGCTAGAAGTTTATCGGCCTCATATGGACGATACGCAGTTTGCTTCTTTCCGGTCACAAGTTCTTCTTAATATGGAAGGAGCTGTAAATATGGAATTTTGGCGAAATTTAAGAGAAGCAATTGCTGAGTCAGCCGAAAAAGTAAGTGAGGTAATTGCGACGGCCAAACAAGTTATTCAAGAAGCAGAAAAGGTGGAAAGTTGGACTTTCCCAAGGTTAAGAGATGCTCGTATAAAAACGAAGAGAGGAGGTTCTGCCGTGCGCCAACAAAAACCTGCTCGCCGAGGATGGTTTAATCGTAAACCTAAGCAACGTAAACAAAAGCAACCTCGCGAACAAAGACAACGCGAACCAATGCAATTACCAAATATTGATTTAAGGGGCATCCGCTCTGCAGTTCAAATGACAGCGGTATTAGTAGTTTTGGGTACAGGAGGGACATGGTTAGTTGGTCAAACGGGAGCTCTTGATGGATTATCTTCTTGGTTAGGAGCTGCTGTGCCAGTAGATTCTTTAGGATTAGACCCTGGGACCATCGATCGTTTAGAGCGTTGGGGATTTTTAAGAGAAGCAGAGGCTCCTGGTTTTGACCCTGACAAAGGATTTGAGCGCCAATTTAGTCCCGGACGTGAGCCAATTGGTGTTTATGTTGAAAGAGGAAATGTAAGTAGGGGTGAGCGACGCCAACGTCGAGCCACTTTCTTTTCTAGCCCAAGTTTAAGAAGCGATCAATACATGCGTGAGATTCCTTTGACTGAATACAATGGCCAAGATTGGGTTGGGACGCTTGATCCTATTCCTCAATTTGAAACTCCGGAATGGGAAGAGAATTTCCTTATTGCTCATATGCAAAAACTAGGAAAAAGGCAAAAGGTGGTTTCTTTACGCACTCAAGCGGGGGGTCACATTGATGCAAGCTCCATTAGAGTTTTAGAAGGAGACCGTGATCCAATTACAGATTTTGAAGTGGTAGATATGCAAAACGGTGACTATGAAGTAAGAATTAATAGCCGCAAGGCCAATGTAGTGCTTTATAACACTTTGAGCCCCATTAATTGGCAAGGTGCAGCCGAGGATTTAACTGATGAAGATTTCCAAACTCTTAATTCTGAGGCTTACGATTACTACACCGCAACCCTAGACGGTGTCGATCTTTCAACTATTAGATTTAGTCATTCTAGTTATCGAGGAATTCATGACTTGCAAGGGCTAGTAGATTATTTAATGACTAAACCACCTTATGAACGCATCGAAGAGTTAAGAGATATTGTTAATGACATGCGTTATACCATTACCTCTCAAACTGAAGAGGCCTACAACGCTTTTCATGGAGGAGAAACCCCAGAAAAAGATTTCTTAAGTTTTGTGTTTAATTCCACAATGTTAGATCAGCCTGGAGATGGTGATTGTGATTGTCAAAATTCAATTTTTTCTCTGTTAACTCGGGAGTGCGGGATTCCATCACGTTTAGCGAAGGTCGTAACTCATAGCGGGACCCCCCATGCGCCAAGTGAAGTTTTCTTGCCCGGAATTGGCTGGGTATTAATGGATACAATGGGTGCCAGAAGCCTTATTGAAAGAGAAGTTTGGGGAGGAAATCGCTTACCAGATAGCACCAGAAAACCTCGAGAGATTACTCCGGCAGACTTAGAACAACAGCTTATGAATCAGTTAGAATACGAGGAATTAGGCTGTAGCGAGTTGAAGTAATAAAAATTTTGTAATAAACTAAGCTTCCCCCCGTTTATTTTTCCCGGTTGTATTTTTTAAAACTTTTAAAACCATGAAAAAAACCACAATTCTACTCAGTACCCTTTTGTTAATCATTTTTGCGACAGGGTGCACTATAAATGTTGATGTCGAAGATGATAATTTGGATCAAGAGTTAGCTGAACTTCTTGATAATGTTGATGACGTTGAGATTGATATCAATATTAAGGATGAAGAAGGGGATGATGAAGAAACCATTGAGCCTACTGGCGCCCTTGATGGCCCAGTTACCGTAACTATTGAAGAAGGTACCAACGTGAACGAATATTTAACTTATTTAAAGCGCTTGGCCTACGAAGAAGACTGGTTTGATTATGACTCAGATTCTTGTCAGTATTTTTACAAAATGAAGGTTGATGAGGGTTATCCCATGACGACCGAAGATTTTGATTCCGAAGAAATCCAAACAGCGCTTTTGGAGATATTGGAAGACGAAGATGAGGTTGAAGCTCTAGTTGAGGCTATCACTAATCACACTAACGAAACTGAACAAGAAGCGCGTCAAATTTGTAGTGGCCGCAATAGTGTGTTTGTGATTTTTTCTGAAAGTCATACCGCTGCCACTCTTACTGCTTGGGATGATGAAGCTTTAACTTTAGAAGAGATTG
>JABJMC010000009.1 GCA_018659585.1 Candidatus Peregrinibacteria bacterium | reverse complement strand
TTTCTTACTCGGCTATGCCTGTGAATTATTTTAATTCTTTCGGTGAAGTTTTGTGAGAACTCTGGTCCATTATCCGACTGAATCATCGTAAATTCAAAATTAGACTTTCTTTGAGCGCCACGAACAAAATACAAACTTTTGTGAGTATTTATTTTGAATGATGGAACAGCCCATGCCCAACGTGAAAAAACGTCTAAAAGCGTATAAATATAGAGTCTTCCGGGCCTTGCTGGTCCAATATGTATTGTGTCTATTTGAACCAAATCTCCAGGTTTGTACGTTCTTGGCCGCTTGATGTGATCATGATGTCTTTTTAAGTGGCTACGCTTTTTTATGAGCCCGGCACGGTCTAGCGTGCGCTTTACGCTGCTTAAGCTCACAGCATATCCTTCTAGTCTCATTTTTTCGTGGACAATTTCGGAACATCGTCCACGTTCTTTGCGTATTCCAATGATTCGAGAAGCGATTTTCTTATCTAATTCGGCTGGATGTTTACTGGGTCTTGATGAAATGGTTGGGACACGATCCACAAATCCCGGAGGAGCTTTTTTAACCCATTTACTTATTGTTCCTGGCATGACGCTGATATATCTTGCAACCTCTCTGACACCCCTTCCATTGCGCACCATATTTACTGCTTTTGCCCTAACTTTTGGGAGGTGTGGGTTTAATGTATATGCCATATTTTGCTTGGTTATTTACTTGGGGTTATTTTATACCAAGTGTTTCCAAGCTATTGAACCATTACGGAATGCTTGACTTGTTTAGTTTTTATGTGTAGAGTTAATCCTTGTTATTAAAATAAATTTAAATGGTTTTGAGAAGGCTTCCGGAAGAGGATATTCATTCTAATGAAGTTGTAGGAAATTCTTTATTAGATTTTAAAGATTTTGTAGAATGGGATAGATGGGTGGAACTGACAGGATCGGAAGAGGATTTAATAGAAAGATTGCAATCTCAAGCATCTGCACTGAGATTAGATCCCAATAATATGTATATTTATTCTTATGATTCTGAGAGCCAGATGGAGGGATTACCTTGTTTGACAGATTTAAATGGTTTTTTGAGAGTTACAATTTTACAACAGTTGAATTCTCTTTCGCGAGAGTGTCAGACGTATTGTTATGTGTTGGCTCTTGATGAACAGAGACGAGAGAGGTTAATTGATGATCTGACTTGTATTGCTACACGCAAAATTCAGCAAGGATTAGTAGATCCTTATAAATTATATGTTTCCCATCCATATTATCAGCAAGGTTATGGTTGGGGGATTTTAAGTGAAAATGAAACAGATATTTTAATGGCTGAATTATATGGTGATAGTGATGATTGGGATGATTCTAATGGTTCAGAAACTTTTGGTGAAGTATGGTCAAGGGTTGAAAGAGAATTGAAAAATAGCTTTAGATCTGATCAGCCATTGCATGAAAGATTGCCTCAAGGGGGCGTTGACTCTTTTTATGTTAGGGGTTTTGTTCTGGAAATTTTGGGGGTTGAATTGGGTTTCCCTGATAACGTTAGTTTTGTTCTTTTTATGCCACCAAGTAGTGGAGATCCAGTTAGATCTGTTGATGTGTGTTTATATGAAAGGGGGGATAATATAAATGTAAAAGAGATTTGGCATATTAGTTTTTTGAAGGAGGGTGGCGTTGAAATAACTTCTGTTCCTTTGTCTAATATTGGGTTGTCGTAGGATTAATGACGTGCTTATTTTAAGAAAAGGGCTTGATGATTGATCTGGGCTTTGTAATTGGTCGGGTTTGAGAAATAGCACTTTTTTAAAGTTCTGATAGGGTGAGGGACAACTAAATGATGAGACCAAGGAGTAATTTAAAATGGCTCCGGGGGTGGGATTCGAACCCACGACCAATTGATTAACAGTCAACTGCGCTACCGCTGCGCTACCCCGGAGTAATGATACGCAAGGCGACAACCTACGGTTTTCTCCTTGCGGGATCCTCTTTCCCTATATTGTTCTCCCTCGCTCGGGACCCTCGAGACCCGTAGCTCGGTCGTTTAATTCCTCACGGACCTCGACAGGTCTCGGTCCGTTCGACAGTTTGAAAAAGAGCGACGGCGTAACTATATCAAATCCTTCTCTTTTTTCAACGAAAAAAATCGTTATAATGAATACGATCTTTAATATAACCTTATGAAAATTAAATCTACGTTTAAAATTATGTTAGGAATAGGGGTTTTGGCCTTGTTGGGGTGTCAGGCTGTCGCTCCACTTAGTTTTGAGGAGCAAGATAATTATGAGTGGCAGGAGAAAGAACAGTCTTCTACGCGAAGTGTGCAATTTTATGATCAAGAACAATTTGATTTAGAAAATTATATGGATTTAAATGAGAAAGAGGTTGAATTGTTAGGTTCAGTGGCCATGGGGAAAGAAGAAAATCTATATCTTTCTACAGATTTGAGGAAAGGGGAGTTAATTCATTTAGATCCTCATACTTTTTCATCGGTCCCGCTGGAATTGGCGACAGTGGGGTTAATCAATGGATTTTATAGTGAGAATTTGAATAAGACTTTTATTTATGATGAGGGGACTTCTACTGTTAATCTTTTGCATCCTGACAAACATCATGTTTTGGGTTTATATGTTTTGCCTAATAATCCGAATTCAGAGAATGCAAGTTTAGCCTATGATTACACGAGGGAAGTTTTATATATAGCCTTGCCAGTTGAAAATAAAATATTGGTTATGGATGTTCGCGATGGAATGATTTGGGACACAATTGAACAAGATTTAACAGGAGAGACGCAGGTGATGGTTTATGAGCCAGCGGCTAAATTGTTATTGGGAAATAACGGAGAAATAATGATTTATGATGGTTTGAATGATTTTGAATTGATAAAGACAATAGAGGCTCAAGGTGAGATGTATGTTGATCAGGCGCGTGATGTTTTTTATGTTGGGACGGTTATTTATGATGCTTTAAATTATGAAAAAATTGGTGAGATTTCTGATGGTAATCGGGTGTTAGCAATGGATCATGAGGATTATTTTTTGGTGACTTTAGGTGAAAATGAGGGCCAAACTATTTTGTATGCACTTAGCCCAACGGGGGAAGCTTCTTTAGGTGAAAAGGAAATTGATTTTGATTTAAATAAAGCAACGTATTTATACGAAGAAAAAACACACTTAATTTATGTATATGATGGGATCTCTAAAGTGTGGTCGTATTTAGCACGATAATTTGGCGTCCGACAATTTGTTTTTCGCGATGATAGATAAGTTCGTTTTTGATCTGGTAGCCAAAATCTTCTAGCATTTGGGTAAGCCCAGGAAGAGGTTGGGGTTGTCTATTTACGTGATGAAGAGGAAAGGCAATCACGAGTGGAGTGTTAGGCTTGAGAAGCGGGTGTAGGTTTTGAAAAGTGTTTTTATAAAGAGGAAGAAGTTCGTCTTGAATGTTTTTAATTTGGCCCGTGGTCATTTTGGGATTACAAGGTGGCCCTAAATGAGTCTCGGCTACGATTAAATCGGGTTGAGTTGAAAGGTCTGGTTTGGCGATTTCTTGGGCATCTTTTTCAAAAAGAGTGATTTGGCCAGGAGCAGAGAATTTATTTTTGATCCAAGTGGTGTTTCTGGTGGCCGCTTCAATTGCTTTGGGATCTAGGTCTGAACCAATAACATTCATTCCTTTTAATAAACCTTCACCAAGGACGGTTCCACTGCCACAAAAAGGGTCATAAAGTGTGCCAGTTTGGAGTCCGGTTAAGTTGATCATTATTTGAGCTAGTTTGGGGGGGAGCATGCCTTCTTTGGCTAAACGAACGGGTTTTTGGTAATCACGAAGGCTGTAGGTGACAAAGTCTTGGACAGCTATGGTTTGGGTGATTATTTCTTGATTTTGAAGTTTTATTAGATTGAAATCAGTGAGGTCTTTCATTAAGCCACCTTTAACAATCATGGCGCTGGAGAGGTTGCCGTCTTTATTAATAAAACGAGCGTTTCGACCAGCTGCTTTTAATTCGTTTTTGATTCTTTTTAGTTCTTTGCGAAGGAAATTTTTGTTTTGAGGCATAATGTTTAAACCAAACTTGATTTTGCCTTCTGGTTTTTGGGAAAGGATGATTTGAGAAATAGGGGAGTCGATTTTTTGGCTAATTTTGAGAATTCCGCCTAATTGATTTAAGGTTTTTTGGGGATCTTGAATGGTTGTTTCAAGTAACGCTATTTCGCCGTGTGAAATGATTTCTTTTCCAAAAAAAGAACGTAGCTCTGCTAGAGAGAGGTCGCGATTTCGGCCAAGATGAAAGCAATAAGTGGTTTCCATAGTGCGTGCATTATGTCATGGCGTAGCGATTTAAGCGAGTTTAAACATTTGGCAAATTTAACTTAATCAAGTAGCATTCAGGCACGCTTATTTTTAACCCTATTTGAAATGTCGATGTCATTAAACCGCGCCCAAATTATTGGTAATTTAACTCGTGATCCAGAAACTCGTCAAACTCCAAGTGGACGATCTGTGGCTAATTTTGGAATTGCAACTAATCACCGTTGGACTGATGCTAGTGGCCAAAAACAGGAAAAAGTAGAATTTCACAATGTTGTTGTATGGGGTAAATTAGCTGAAATTTGTGCGCAATATTTAAAAAAAGGCAGCAAAGTGTTTGTTGAAGGTCGTTTGCAAACTCGTGAATGGGAAGGACAAGATGGAGTTAAACGTTACCGAACTGAAATTGTGGCTGATAATATGATTATGTTGGATCGTAAAGGAGCGCCAATAGCTGGTGGTGTTGAAGGCATTGTTGATCGTGAACCAGCTGGGATTGGAATTGATGAAGAACCTCCAGCCGAAGAAGCAAAAGAAAAGAAATCTCCAAAAGAGGAGGTTGCTGTAGAGGATTTGCCGTTTTAGGTTTCCCCATGCGATAACAAAAAACCCCACAATATAAACCGTGGGGTATTTTGCAAGGATTCGCATCCACAGATCGCATCTGCCGATTATATCGTGCAGGGATATGTGTTTTGAATACTTAGACTTGAGAGCCGGCTAGTTCTGCTCAGGTAATCCTTCTACCGTTCTTTGGTGAGGTTTGATTTGGTTCACCACCAAGAAAGTTTTTATTTTTGGGTGCATCGCTTGTTTTAACGCAAGTGAATGCCAAAAGCTTTTTTTTATTTTTGTTTTGAGGGTCTGATCTCCTAAGAGGGAGAGAGACCAGGAAAACGGAAGGTTATAGCCGTAACCTACATCGAAAAGTAGAGAGGAAGGGAGGCACGAGCAGGGACTAAAATGGAAAGTTTACTCGTGAGGCCCTCCTTCCTGCCTACTTCTCAAGTAGGGCATGGGTTAGGAATTACCTCGCCGACCGAATTTTGAAAGATCAAATCCTTATATTCTATCATTTTTTACCTGGAATTTCAATCCTCGTTAAGTTTCTGTTAGAATCTTTTTGCGAGTAGGGAATGAAATAATCTTTTTTAAGGATTATAATATAATAACACAAGATTTTAAATTAGTCAACGGTCTATGCCAGGAAAACTATTCTTAATATTAGGCTCATCAGGTTCAGGGAAGGGGACAGTTTTAGCGAAATTACGAGAAAACTATCCAGACTTTGTGTTTCCTTTATCTTGTACAACGCGTCCTAGGCGTCCTAAGGAGAAGCCAGGGGAGGTGTATCATTTTATATCTAGAGATGAATTTGAGTACAAAATTGAACAGGGAGAGTTTTTGGAGTACGCCGTAGTTCATCAGGATCATTATTATGGGACGCTGAAAGATCCGATTTTAAAGGCTCTAGAAGACGGGAAAACAGTAGTTAGGGAGGTTGATGTGCAGGGATTGCGGTCGATTCGAGAAATTATTCCAAAAGAACAATTAGTTTCGATTTTTTTAACAGTGCCGGATTGGGAAACATTACAGGAGAGAATTTTGAAACGAGCCGCCATGTCGATTGAAGAAATTGAACGTCGTTATACTAGTTATTTACAGGAATTAACTTGGATTCCAGAGTGTGATTATGTTATAGAAAGTGTGTCTGGAGAGATTGAAAAGTTGGTGGCTGATGTGGAAGTAATTTTAACAAAGGAAGAAGATTAATACTGGGGCGTCGCCAAGTGGTAAGGCACATGGTTCTGGTCCATGCATCCGGGGTTCGAATCCCTGCGCCCCAGCCATTCAGGATATTGCGATTTTGTGGCCGAAATTTCCCACGGTTTTTTCAGGCGGCAAGCCACTTTTTGCCGCCTGAGCTGAAAGTTCGAGCCGATTTTTTGCAAGAAGCTTCGCTTCTCTTCCAAATTTTTGGTGTTCGCTGCGCGAACGGCTTGGTGAGCCGATAAAATCCATTCTTTGAAAGGTTCGAGCCAATTATTTCCCTTCCGCCCAAAATCCTTCATTTTTTCCTTTAAATCGATTTTGGAATTGATGATTTTTTCTTTGGCTTTTGCGTATTCTTCTTCTGATATTGTTTGCTCAAGGTAAGCGTCGAGGAGTCGCATTTGTTTCTCTTCAAGTTTTTTAATTTCTTGCTTGAGATTTTGGGCGGAAGGTTTTGAGATTTGTGCTTTTTTATAGTCCTTCTGCCATTCTCGGAGAAATTTGTCTTTTAAATCATTATTCAAAGCAACTTTTTGAAAGAGTTTATTGATTTGTTCTACGAGTGGTTGTTCTTCAAGATACTTTTGATGACAAATAACATTCTTTTTTGTGCATCTGTAATAGGTGTAAGTGCGGCCTGACTTCTTTACTTTCTTCTCTGCTGTTACTGAGCGGCCGCACTCACCGCAATTGAATGTTTTGCGAAAAGCAAAAGCCAACTTTACTTTTGCTTTTCGCGGTTTACCTCTGTCTTTCATTACCCGCTGCACCTTGTCAAAAAGTTGCTTTGAAATAATTGGCTCATGACTTCCCTGATACATTTCTCCTTTATGGATAAATACTCCGTAATAGAATGGATTTTTTAACATCTTCTGAATCTTCGAAACTGCAATGGGTTTATTCTTATATCGGCTCACCAAGCCAAAAGAAAGTGACAATTTTTGCAAATATTTAAGTGAGTGTTTACCTGTGGCATACGCCAAAAATAATTTTTTGATTATTTTGTATCGTGTCGGGTCTTGCACGATTGTGTGAGTCCTTAAATCATTCAAATAGCCTGGAGGTGCAAGCCCCGGCCACTCTCCACGTCTGAGTTTTTGGCGTATGCCACGTTTAACATTCTCCGAAAGGCTATCAACGTAATATTTACTTTGCCCAAAAGCGATATTGAGCATGAATTTGCCCTGCGGTGTGTTATCAAACCAGAAAGTGAGGAATTTTAGCGATTCAATCTTTCCAGTATCTACAAGATAAATAATTTTACCTCCGTCTATGCTGTTTCTTGCCAATCTATCGGGATGCCACGCTAAAATTCCAACCTTTTCATTACTTGCCTCCATTAAGGAAATCATTTCATTAAAAATAGGTCTTCCCGGTGCTTTGGCTGTTTTGCTTTCAATGAATTCTTTTGCTATTACCAGATTTTCTTTTCGGGCAAATTCATGCAATTCCGTTACCTGTGCCTCTATTGAAAGCACTTGTCTGTCTTCTTCATCTGTTGATTTACGAGCATACAAAAAATATTTCATAAGAGTTATGTGGTTATCGCTTTTGGGCAAACCGTGCGAAGCACGGAAAAATTGTCACTTTCTTTCCGAAAATTTGGAAGTTGCGCCTTCGGCGAAATGCAAAAAATCGGCTGTTCAGTAGCAATGGTAAAATTATCGTACCATTGCGCTGAACTTTGCGCTCCGCGCAAACGAACTTTCAGCTCAGGCGGCAAAAAGTGGCTTGCCGCCTGAAAAAACCGTGGGAAATTTCGGCCACAAAATCGCAATATCCTGAATGGCTGGCCTTCTATAACGAAGTTCGGACTTATTTTAAAGGTTCTGGAAGCTAGCTTCCAGAGAATTATTGAAAAATGCTGGTGCAGGCGCGCGGTGCGGCCGGCCACCGCGCGCCTGAGGAGATGGATGCTAAAATGCGCCGCCCGAAAGGGGGCGGGCGGCGCAGGAAAAGAAGAAAGAATAAAGTGAAGGCAAAAATTCCTCCCCCAAACCCCCTCCTTTTTGCCTTCACTACTAAAAGATCTGCCTTTTTCGGGGCGG
>JABJMC010000008.1 GCA_018659585.1 Candidatus Peregrinibacteria bacterium | reverse complement strand
CGAAGCCGGGATCCATTATTTTGGAGACGCTAAAGCAATCCGTACTGAAACCACTTGGATAACAGAAATAGATGACGTAACCCTCGCCTTTGTTGGTTTAAATGACACGGTCCAAGATCACCTAGATTACGAAGCAGCCACAAAACTTCTCGCCGACCTTGAGTCGCAGGCTGATTTCACCATAGTTTCCATTCATTGGGGCGAAGAATATCGCACTAAACCCACCGAAGAACAGGTTCAACAAGCCCACGCTTTTGTGGACGCTGGCGCTGATGTAGTTCTTGGTCATCATCCCCATGTAATTGAAAGTTCTGAGTGGTACGCTGGCCCAGATTCCGTGGGTCGTCCTATCTATTATTCACTCGGGAATTTTGTTTTTGACCAATATTTTCAGCAAAACGTTCAAGAGGGGATGGGTGTTACTCTCACTCTTCAAAAGGATCTTCAGGGTGGGCCGCCAATCATCACCGCATCCGAAACAGTTTTCGATATTATTGATTCCCAAATAAAAGTTCGCTCTAACCCTTGACAAAAAGTAAAAAAATCCTTAGAATTCCTGCCCAAAAAATAACAGATATAAATGCAGGAGCTTTTAAGCGCTCCACCCCCAATAGATGCCAGTTTAGAGTGTGCCAAGATTCTTGTTGAGGAACTAGATTTAAGGGTTTGTTATGCTCAACAAAAGCTAAGTGAAATCCGTGGTCGCGAGATGCCTCTTCAAATGGCCGATTACATTTTGGGTACTTATTATGGTGAAGATGCCGGAGTTTTATGGCACTCCCAACCTTTTCGTGATCGCGTTCGAGATGCTATGCCTCCAGATGTAATTGATGGTTATAGAAATCCTTTTCGGCGTTTAGTTGAATTTGGACGGCAAAGAGTAATAAAAATTTTTCCAGATGGAACAATTGTAAAAAAGGGGTCACCTCCTTACGCTACTTATCACGTTGAACCAGATTCTCAACGCCATTTGTTAATAGAAGATCCTCGTCCAGCCATAGTCCGTGCCATTCAGCTCCGCGTTCGTGAACAAAACCCAACAGTTTACGTTAGTTCTTTTGATTGGGATTTAATTGAATTACCAGCCAGTTTTGAGATTCTAGGGCAGACTATTCTAGTTCCCCCAAAAGAAGAATTACACGCTTTATGTCGAGAAATGGAACAGGGACCATGGGTAGTCTCGCAGGAAGCCCCGCCCGAAGAAGAGCCACCAGAATTAGAACCTATCACTCCTCGATATTCTATGGATGAGTATGAGGAAGTTTTTGATGAGTATTTTCCAAGAAACGGTTTTACTCAAACTAATACCATGGCCTTACAAAAGATGGAATTAGAGGAAGAGACTCCAGCCTATGGATTCCAAGACAATGCTTTTACCATCATGATGGAATGGGCTAAAAGACAAGGTTGGATTATAGAGGCAGAGCGGCTACTGAGGTTAAGCGCCCCTTTGGCTATGCAGGAAGTTCTAAAAAACCGCAGTCAGCCTTGCCCAGAACAAGCTTTAGAAATAATTGAACAAGTTGAAAATGAATCTATTCCTAGATTAGAGATGTTGCTTGAAAAAGCCACTGAATATGCTCGTACCGCTGAGATAGAAAAATCTGCCCGCACCAGACATTGTAAAAGAAAAAAACCAAAACTAGCGTCTTTTGCCGAGACCCCCTATACGTCTGATCAGTATCAGGAAGCAATGGCCCGTCTTTTCCCAAGGGGGTATAGCGGTAAAAAGACGCAACAAAATAAAACAAAAATTAAGTTTACTGGACGCTCAGCTGATGCAGTTCTACAAAGGGCTGCCGAAGCTGTGACTTTAGCCACCACTATGTTGGCTATTATCAGGCGAATGGCTGAGCGCGCCAGTGAACACCCTAATGCTTTTATTTGTTTATTAGCTCATCACGGCACGCCAGAACTTTTTGAAGAGACTTTAAAAATGATCAAAACAAAAGTTCTTCCCATGCTCAAGGAGCAAGTCGAAGCTACTTTAGCAGTGCCTCCTTTACCCGAGTTTCCAGACAAACCCAGTTATTTTGATTATTTAAATCAGCATCGTTATCGGTTTGTGCCTTTTCAGTTTGCCGTCTTACAAGTTTTAGCTCAAGTTTCGGATAGCGAGCATCCACACCGTCTTAGAATGAAGGAAGTTTGTGATCGATTGCCAGCTGATGCCGATCACTCCCAGGTTAAAGGGATTTTAGGGTCCATGAAGGAAGTTTTGAAAGATATTGGATTAGAGTTAGACACCGGCATTCGCAAAGTTAGAGACGGTTCGGACCGTTATCATGAGCGCATTACATATCGTCTTAAATACACAGAAGAAGGAGCCAAAGAGGAGGTCGAAGCTCCGCCCCTTTTACCACATCAAGAACTTACCGCTAATCCGAGAAAATTAAATGTAACAGAACGTTATTTAAGGTTAAGGTTTGCTCTTAAATTAATGATCTCCGCTGGAGGAAGGGGGGATATTAATGGCGCACCTAATGTTGTTTTGGGTAAATTTTGTGAGTCCGAATTAGGTACACCTCTTTCGATGGATGACTTAAGAAGAGAAATGCTAAGTTTCCCAAAATATCAAAAAAGACCTCGCATGATTGCCGCGGCTCTAAGTCATAATCGAAAAGGAATCCAAAAACTTTTGCCAGTTAAATTTCATCGCCATCGTCAAGGAAATGATATTCGATGGAGTATGACGGCTGAGGACTTAGAAGCACCTTCTCCAGAAGAAATTAAAGAGTGGGTTATCGAAATTTTGAGAGAAGTAGCCACTGAAAATGGCTATGGTCAAACTCCGTGGTTAGCACCCTTTACTTTGCCAAGTAGTTTGACTTTATTTGGTCAAAAAATTCTTTTGCCGGACAAAGAAACAATTAACAATGAGTTAAAACCTCCGGCAGGCGGTCCAGTTAAAGATTCTATTGATAGAGAAGTACATAAGGCAGGAATTAAAAATGTTGGCTGTCGTCCGGTTGTTAGCTGGGATTTAGCTAATAAAAGTATCAGAGGAGTAGGGGTAAAATCAGCTGTTACTCATAAATCAAACACTACTTCTACTCAACCTCCAGAGTTCAGTTCTGATCTTATAAGTAAAATTAGTATTGAGAGAGCAAAGTTAATTTTGAGACCAAATTTAGCACGTGGCCGTCATCAACTTAGTGTTGTTGGTCAGACCACTAATTTATACAAAGATCTTCAAGAAGAGCCTTTTATTCTTTTGCGCGGCCTTCAAGATCATATTGATTATGATGCCCTAGCTGAAAAATATGATTTAGCTAACAACCCCGACGCCTTTTTAGTTATAAATCAGCATTCATGTTTACGAATTGAAGATTTAGCACATATTGAACCTTATTTTGATAAAAAATTACTCCGTCCGGAATTCGCTGGGAAATGGTACAAATTAAGCCCCCAAGGTCGCCAAAGGAGAACATTTTATACGCCTTTATTTGGGAAAAAAATAAGAGTTTTAACTAGTCCAGAAGATCATCCTGGGTATGAGGCCCGAGCTGTAAAAATGAGTCTAGATAAATATCCACAACGGTTATTAGTCGTCACTGAAGATGATCCCGATAAGATTCATTTAGTGGTTAGTGATCGTGATATTCAAGTTATCCAAATCCCTAAAGAACCTGTTGATGATGATTTAGCTGAGCTTCAAGCCGCTGTCCAAAGATTTGCCTTAACTCCAGATCTTGAAAGAGCGTTTTACAGAAGTGGACGCAGTTCAACTAACCTAACTTCATTGAATGGTGCTGCTAGGAAGGATGAGGAGTAACCTCTGTTGTAAAACCACTAAAAAAGTGGTATAATAATAGGAGTAACCCTCTTTAAAATGAAATTAACCTCCCATGGCGCCGCTGGTGGTGTAACTGGATCCAAACACTTGCTTGAAGTTAATGGCAAGCGTATTTTGCTTGATTGTGGCATGTTCCAGGGCCGTCGCAAAGAAGCCAAAGAACTTAATCACAAGTTCCCTTTTGATCCAAAATCTATTGATGTGGTAGTGCTTTCGCACGCTCATATTGATCATTCTGGGTCTTTACCAAGATTAGTAAAATTAGGTTATGATGGCCCAATTTT
Source organism: Candidatus Peregrinibacteria bacterium (assembly GCA_018659585.1). Taxonomy (GTDB): domain Bacteria; phylum Patescibacteriota; class Gracilibacteria; order UBA1369; family UBA12473; genus JABJMC01. The sequence goes on along the minus strand of JABJMC010000008.1, from coordinate 3,572 downwards.
TACTACTTTTGCCACCCGTGACTTTTGTAATTACATGCTATTAGATAGTGCTTACATCCAAGAAAGAGAAGCCGAATATATTAATAAGAAAAAGCTTAAAAAAGGCGAACCCATGGTGGAGCCAGAATACACACAAGAAGATGTGATCGAAGCTTTACATCAATTTCATGGAATTGGTTATAAACGGGCTTATCATATTGCTCCTGGGGTAAAAGTTACTTTATACGAAGCTGGCCATATTTTGGGTTCAGCTGTTGTTTATTTAGAAATCGATGATGAGGAGGATGGCCAACATAAAACAATTTTGTTTTCTGGTGATTTAGGTCGTCGTGGCTTACCAATCTTAAAAAATCCTTATCAAGTTGAAAAAGCAGATTATTATATTACGGAATGTACTTATGGAAATCGTTTTCACGAGGCCATTACCGATGTGGATAACAAAGTTGCTGACATTGTAAATCGTACTGTTCAAAAAGGTGGAAAACTTATTATTCCCGCTTTTTCACTCGGACGAACTCAAGAAATTGTTTATACCCTTCATCACTTATTTGCCAAAAATCGAATTCCACATGATTTGCCAATTATTGTAGATAGCCCGTTATCTGGGAATGTTACCGAAGTTTTCAAAGCTCATGTGATGGATTTTGATGAAGAAGCGCGCAATGAATTTTTGCGCAATCAAGAAAATCCGTTTGGTTTTGGACGGCTGCATTACACGCGTAATGTCGAAGAATCAAAAGCTTTGAATAACAGTCGCGTTCCTATGATTATTATTTCTGCTTCTGGAATGTGTGAGCATGGTCGTATTTTGCATCACCTTCGAAACAATCTTGATGATCCCAAAAACGGAGTTTTGATTGTTGGCTATATGGCTCAACACACCTTGGGTCGTAAATTAGTCGAAGGCCAAAAAGAAGTAAATATTTTTGGTGAACCACATCAAGTTCGGGCCGAAATAAATATTATTGATGCTTTTTCTGCGCACGCTGATCGTAGCGATTTACTTGATTACGCCGTTAAAATTAAAGGTCTTAAAAAGGTTTTCTTAGTTCATGGTGAAGAAGAGCAAGCTCTTTCTTTCAAAGAATCTCTGGCTGAAAACGGAATTACTAATGTGGAAATTCCTCAACCTCAACAAACCTTTACCTTGTAATTGAATCTAGGCAAGCATAGTATAGTTCCATGCTCCCCTGGATTACTATTGCCATTTTCATTACTGTCTTTGTTCTGATTGTTTTTGAAGTTTTTGACAAAGCCGTACTTGCCATGATTGGCGCAGTTTCCATGGTGCTTATTGGGGTGCTTGATTTTGAATCCGCGATTCACGCTATTGAATTTGAGACAATTATTTTGTTAATGGCCATGATGCTTCTGGTAGAAGTCTCGCGCGAATCCGGGATTTTTTCGTATTTAACTGTTCGAATAGCACAGCGATCTAAAGGAAACCCACTCCTGTTATTTTTACTTTTTTGTGGTGTGACGGCGTTTATGTCTGCTTTTTTGGATAATGTAACCACTATTGTTTTGGTGGTGCCGATAACAGCCACCCTTCTTAAGGGAATGGGGCGTGATCCTAAGCCCTACATTATTGGAGAAATTATTTTTTCTAATATTGGTGGGGCTATGACCTTAATTGGTGATCCTCCTAATATTATTATTGGTGGTGCTACTGGACTTTCGTTTAATCAATTTATTATTAATTTGTGGATTCCAGTGCTCGGGTCAATAGGCTTAATTGGCGCTGTTTTTGTGGCCACTCATTGGAAGCATCATTTAAAACCAATCACCAGCGATCTCAAAAAACTTTTTGTCAGTCAATTGTTGCTCAAACAGATTAAGTATCGTTTTGAAAACCTTTATTTAAACAAGGCTTTTATGAGGAAGAGTGTGGCTGTTTTAATTTTAATTGTTCTGGGATTTTTGTTCCAATCTTACTTAAATCTTTCAGTTGCTTTGATCGCTTTGGCAGGTGCGGTTTTGCTTCTTCTTATTGCGGCCAAGGAGGCTAATTTAGAGCATTCTTTGAAATCTATAGAATGGTCCACCTTACTGTTTTTTTGTGGTTTATTTGTTATGGTTGGAGCCATAGAGCATGTTGGATTTTTGGATATTTTGAGTGAGAAAATTCTTAATTTAGGCGGAGATAGCTACATTGTGCTTTTACTGGCGGTTTTGTGGATTTCTGGCTTTGCTTCAATGATTTTAGATAATATTCCTTTTGTTACTTTGATGGTTCCGGTTATTTTTAATATCCAGGCAAGTCTAATAGGTGATGTTGATCCAAATTTATTATGGTGGGCATTATCGCTTGGTGCATGTTTAGGGGGAAATGGAACTTTAATCGGGGCTTCAGCCAATGTTATTGGATCGGATTTAGCCAAAAAAGAGGGTGTAAATATTTCCTTTCTTCAATTTATGAAATACGGATTACCTCTTACTTTCATTAGTTTAGTGGTTTCTTCGTGTTATTTGGCCCTTCGCGTCATTCTCTAATTTTTTTAAATGCCCGAAGCTTATCAAAAACGACTTTCTGAACTTTTCCGCGAAATAGAAGTGGATATTGGAGCTACTAATCTAAGTTTGTTAGTGCTCGAAAGTTTTGCGGACGCAGTCCGAGGATTAAAAGGACAGAATCATCATGGTTTTTACGAAGCCCTGATCGGACTCACTGAGTTTATTAAAAACACCGAGCCTAAATTCGCCATTATTATTGATAGTTTTTACGAAATTTTAAAACTCGCCCACGACGAAGAAATGCATCACTTAAACGAGGATTTCCCCTTAAAAAAGAAGAAGTTCCTTAAAAGACTAAAAGACTTAATCAAAGCAGAACGGGCCGAAGAAAAAGCCTTAGTTAAACATGCTTTAGAAATTGATGTAGAAGGAAAGGAAATTCTTATTCACGACAATAGCCGTACTATTCACCGCGTGCTAAATGCCCTTAAACGAGCTGGTAAACATTTTCGGGTAATTGTGGCTGAACAAGACCCAGACAAAACCGGTCCAATTATCGAGGCCCTACATAAAAAAAGGATCCCTTTTCGGGTGGTTCCCGCGTATATGATTACTCATGTGAATGAGCATATTGATATGGTTTTTTTAAGTGGCCTTACTTTAAAAAGCACTATGAATTTTGTAATGGATCCTGGTACAAACGGATTGGTTTCGCAATTTCATTTAATGAAAAAACCAGTGTATTTGTTTATGGTCACTTCCAAGTTCAGTATGTGGAAAGCCAAGAAAAAAATTGGAGTGTATTCGCATGTCCATCGTCGTCGGCATCATTGCAAACCTATTGATTTTGAAAGAATTAAATTTTCTCACGATCGAGTCTCTGCCAAACTAATGAAAAAAATAGTAACCGAACAGGGGGTGTTTACACCTAAGCAAATTGAGACGATTTTTAATAAAAAGTTACAAAAAAGACTAAAACTTGATAAAAAGTTCCACCAAGACTTAAAGCGTTAAATTAACACAAGCTTTGGCAATTTTTTCTGGAGAAATTCCCGCTAACTCATAGAGTTCAGTGTGTTTGCCAGATAATTGATATTCCGTGACTCCCAGCATCTTGT
>JABJMC010000007.1 GCA_018659585.1 Candidatus Peregrinibacteria bacterium | reverse complement strand
GTTTTTTTATGAATTAGCGGATGTGGACCAGCTTGAGATGGTTTTGGCGGCAGCGCGTGAGGATAATGTTGCGGTTTTTATTTTTGGTGGAGGAAGCAATGTTTTGTTTTTGGATGAAGGATATCCGGGATTAGTGATTCGAGTGGTGGCCAATGAGGTGCACGTGGAGGAGAATTGTGTAATTGCGGAAGCGGGGGCAAAATGGCCAGCGGTTATTGCGGCGGCGCATAAGGCGGACCTTTGTGGGTTGGAATCTTTTGAAGGATTGCCGGGTACTTTGGGCGGAGCAGTGGTAGGAAATGCGGGTTGTTTTGGAACGGAAATTAAAGACGTTTTTGCATCAGCGATTATCTATGATGATGAAGTGCGCGAAGTGGGGCCAGAATATTTTGAATTTTCTTATCGTTGGAGCCAAATTAAAAAAACTAGGGATGTGATTTTGAGCGTAAAACTATGTCTAGACAAGGGTGAGATTGAACCTGTTAAAGCGTGTCCGGACACCATGGCCGCGCGTTTTGAAAAACAACCACCTGGAAAAAGTGGTGGTTCATTTTTTAAGAACCCTTCCCCCGACCAACCAGCCGGAAAATTAATCGATGAATGTGGCTTAAAAGGTCACCAAATTGGGGGCTCTAAAATCTCAGAAAAACACGCGAATTTTTTTATGAATGATGGTGGTGGGACGGCGGCCGAATTGCTTGAATTGGGAGAAGTTGCCAAGTCCGCCGTGCGTGAAAAATTTGGCGTGGAATTAAAGGAGGAAGTGATGATAGCTCGCGCGCAAACTGTCTAGGCAGGCCTTTTCACCTTCTACTAAATCGCCGTGGCCCGGGCAAATTAAATGTACGCCACGTTGTTCGGCTAATTCAACAAGTTGGGTGAGGGTTTGTTTATAATCTTCGCGGTTGCCAGTAAAAAAGATTCGTCCTACTCCCCCATCCGCAAAAACTGTGTCCCCGGCAAAGAGGGTTTTGGTGCTGGGTTCATAAAGACACATGCTGCCGCGGGTGTGTCCAGGTGTCCAGACAACTTCTAGCTGCAGGTTGCCGAGATCAATTACTGAGGGTGCGGCCGTGAACTGAGAAGTGTGCTCGTCGCCGTGGCCAGTGGGACGAACGACGTTGGGGAGCGGCGTATTAAGAGCTTCAATTGCCTCGGGGTGGGCAAGCTTGGGAATGTCGGGATAAAAATCCGCAGCAGCCACGTGATCCCAATGTTCGTGGGTAGCAATTATTAAATCGGGCGCAATTGAGGTTTCCGTCAACTCTTTTTGATGACTTAAGCTACCGGGGTCAATTAGGACTGATTTTTCGTCACCAGATATCAAGAAACTGTGAGCACTAAACTTTTCTAGGGAATCGTCTCTCCCTGGAATCCAGACCATATTAGATTTAATGCTTGTATTCATCATATATTTAGATTTTAAGTCAATGCCTTTTGTTGTGCTCTTCTCCAGGTTGTACTATAATTTACAAAAGAAATCATATTAATCCTTAACTCCACTGCTATGACTTCTCTTACTATTTCACGGTCTACCATCAAGCAGGTCAGCATATTTATTGGTTTGTTAGCGATTGCGCTTCTTGCCTATAACTATTTTGGCTTGGATCTTGCGCATGCGCAACTTATTTCTGGTGAAGACTCCCCCGAAAACATCACCTCAGCTACTGGTGGCGAAGGTTCATTCCGAACCCTAGCTCGAACTATTGTTAACTTCTTCTTGTACTTCCTTGGGTTCCTAGCAACTGTCATGATTATTTACGGAGGTATTCTTTATGTTACTTCTGCTGGTAATGATGAAAATGTGCAAAAAGCCAAAAAAATTCTTATGTACGCTATCGTTGGTATCATCGTTATTCTTCTTTCCTTCGCTATTGTAAATACTGTTATTGGCGGCGCCGGAACGGGTGATATTTCCTCGACTTAACTAAAAGCAGTGGAGCTTTAATAAACCCTCCAAAAGCCTCACCTTCGGGTGGGGCTTTTTTATGCTTGAGCTTCTGACTTAGCAAGTTTTTTTACGCGGATTCTTTGGGCGGCACAGCTGTCTTTTACAACCACTGCTTCTTCTGTTATTTCGATAATATCCTGAAAAGATAAAATGCGTTTTTGAAGAGTCCAGAAAATTAAAAATTTACGGGAAGCTAAGAGCTGAATTAACGAAAAAGTATCCATATCAAAAGCTAGATCATAAACACGCCCTAAGCGCTGCCCAGACTTAGTAATGACGTGTTTCCCTAACAACCGTCGCTTGGCCTTAGGAATAGTCTCTAAACGCACTAATTCATCGGGTTTAATAAGAACATCAGCCTCCCGAACCGTGAACACACCCCGCTCAAAAGGACCTAAGTCCATTGGGGCAATAGCTTTGCGACCGGTGGTAAGAACCGCTACTAAACTGCCATCATCCGGATTAACTACCATTTCTAGCAGTCGTCCGATTTTGAAAGGAGTGCGGCGAAGGATAATAGGTGTTCCAATAAGATCTGTGAACCACTTTTTCATGGTTTAAGGGTAATTGAAGGGGGAGAGAAAGGGAAGGGGAGGGAGTGTAGATCAGGCCTCGGCACCGGTAGTTCGATCTCTCCAGCGGAGATCGCCTACCTGTACTCT